>DATCXA010000125.1:0-20666 GCA_036566085.1 Propionibacteriaceae bacterium | reverse complement strand
ACCGGCGAGCCGCTGCCCGACCGCAGACACTGCGGCGACTGGGTCGCGACGGGCGCCGTATACGGCGCGGTCGACCAGGCGCTGCAGGTGCACCCGGGCGGGATTGAACGCCAACGCGACGGCAAGCGCAGCCACTACCGGTGCCCCAGCACCTCGGAGCACGCGATCGAGAACGGCGACCAAACCGATATAGATCCCGATTACGCCAGCAGTCAGCACTGCGTAGACAACGACCCGTGACAGCACGATCCGGACGTCATATAGGCCATGCCGCAAGACAGCGATAGTCACGGCGGCCGGAATCAAGGGGAAGCTCAACAGGAGCAAGATCGTCTGCCCACTGGGGAGAGCGAACCAAATCGGCACATTGATCAAGATCACGAGAAGTACTGCGACCAGGAGCCACATCACCTGCTGGCGTACGGTGTCTGAGCCGCGGAGGAACCGGATGATCAAGCTCGCGACCGAGGCCAGGATAATCAGCGGAGTCACCGCGGCCGCGATGCGCTCGGTCACTGCCCACCAGGGAGCGACCAGAAAGGATGAGGCTCGGTACTCGGGCGTCGGGCCGACAAACATGTTGCCCAGGAGCGCGCTGCCGACGGTCAGCCAGCACAGTACCGTCCAACGCCGGCTCAGCGCCTTCCCAGTGGGGAACAGCTGCAAGATCAACGGGAGGCAGCAGAAGACGCCCCAGGACCACGAGAACATGTAGATCGTCACGAGCAGCCGCAGGGTGAACTGGGGCCATTCGTGTCCAGCGCCGTAGATCATGAGTGGAGTCGCGGCCGCAGTCAGCAATGGGGCGATGCCCCAGATGAGGAAGAGCCAGCCGATCGGGTTGTCCGGCTTCGCGCGTGCGATCAGCAGGCCGCATGGTGCCGCGGATAGACCGATCGCAGTGTTGGTGATCAAGAAGCTGGACCAGAGCGTCTCGCGGTCGAGCCCGCAGAGCCAAGCGCCGACCAGGGCAACTCCCGCGAGCAGAATGGCGAACGCGAGGAGCGCGTACGCCAACACCCTCAGCGGCTTGCCCATGCCCTCATGATCCCGCTCAGAACTCCTGGCCACTAGGGAGTTGGCTCCTCGGCCGGCCGGGCAGCCTCCCGGGCGGGGCAGCAAGAATCCTCCTGCCGGGGGAGTGCGAACCGCGACAGCCTGCAGCTACCAATAGATCCACATGCAGGAGGTCACCATGTCAGTTGCCGAAGCCAGCCAGGCCAATATCAACGACGAAACCGCGCCGGCACGCCGGGTCCGAGATGTTCGGAGCTTCCAGCGGTACGCGGCCGCGGTCATCATGCTCGTGCCAGCAACGTGTGTCGCTATCGGGCGGCTCTTCCAGACCGACGACTCCGACACTAGGCGGACGCTCGACCTGATTGCGGCCAATCCGGACCGTCAGTTCACCTTCGCTCTGCTGGGATTTATCGGGCTGGTCACTGTTGTTCCGGCCTTCCTAGCGGCCGCCAGCCTCTCGCGGCGTCGGCGACCGGTGCTTACCACCATCGCACTCGCGGTCAACCTTCTGGCTTACCTCGGTGCCTTTGCGATGAGCGCAATTGACAATCTTTATTTGATCGGCGCCTCGCTCCCAGCTGATCAACGCGACGTCGCCGCCATTGTGATTGACAAGATGTGGTCGACCGGGATTCCTGGCGTCAGCACCAACCTCTTCGTGCTGGGTCACATCCTCGGCGCGATCTTGATGGGTCTCGCGTTGCGCGGCAGCATCGCTACCGTTGGCTGGCTGGCCATGCTGTTGACCACGCCGATGCATGTCTTGGCGTTCGTGGTGCTGCAGATGCCGGCACTGGACCTGGCTGCTTGGATGCTCATGACGCTGGCCTTTGTGTGCTGTGCAATCAAGATCATTCAGGCACCTAATGACGAATGGGACCTGCCCCCGCTGGCCTAGCCGTACGAGCCGTACTCGATAGAAACTGCCGGCAGATTGCAATTCTGAATCAATCAGACATGCGATCTGCCGACAGTCTTACTGGGTTCCTCAGCTGGTCGGGACCTCGCAGCCTGTCGGCGCATCGGCCGGGATGCTGACCGGCGCCGTGCCCGCCGGCGCTTCGAAGAACATCGCGGTGAATACCGTCTCGGTAGGTCCGGTGTTGACTGCAGTGTGTACGTGGCCGTGCCCGGGATCGATGAAGGCCGTTCCGGCCGGATAGCGCTGGCTGGTGCAGCCCTCGGACGAGGTGTAGGTCAGCTCACCCTGAGCGATGGTGACGATCACTGGTCCGGGATGAGTGTGCCAAGGAATCTGTGCACCGGGTTGCACTGTGACCCTGGTAGTGACGATGTTGGACGGGTCTGAAACCTTGATCACATCGGTTCCGTGGCCGATCGCCTTTAGCCGAATCTGCATCGACGCGTGGTCGGTGAAGGCCGCTCGTGGCGTAAGCACCTCAATGGCGACGGGGGTGGGTGTGGGTGTTGGGTCGGCCTGAGCGCTGCCGCCATAAAGGCAAACCCCCGTTGTTGCGATAGCCAGCACGAGAGCGCTGTTTCTCAATCTCTTCAACATTTCCTTTTCTCCAACTCAATTGATCTTCTTTACGCCCTTGCTCGGGAGGAGGTTATTTACGTCTGGCCATAGTCAGCCTCCTGTCGAGCGGGCCTTTGCTCCGGGTTTCTCGGATCCATTTCGCTGAGCTGACGCTCTACGGCTTGTCGCAATTCGCCGTCCGGCATGTCATCTGGCAGCTCGACATAACTGCTGGTCACAGTGAGGCCGGGCCTGAGCTTGTCCGGATCCTCGCGTCCTAACGACGCGGCGAGAATTACTCCGTTCTCGTCATAGACAATGCTGAGTCTCATGCAGAGAAGCTAGAAAGACCGCCTTTGCAAATCCTTTGCACCGCAGCGAGGCCGTGTTGCTCACCGAGCTGTTGAAACATCGCACCTGCCGCCGCGCATGACCTCATGGCCTCGTCCGCTTTGCCAAGTTGTCCCAGTACGTGAGCTCGCAGCAAGTGCAACCAACCAAGGGATCGATGGCCGCCAGGAATGGGGAACACTGCGAGAGCGCGATCGAGCCAGATCAAGGCCGCAGAGAGGTCGCCTAAAAGAACCTCAATCACAGCGGCGTTGACGCTAGCAACGGAGAAGCCGGCGATATCACCAGATTCCTCCATGATCGTCAACGACTGCCGGCCCAAGCTTCGAGCCTGATCCGCCGCTTCAGCGCATGCCGCATTCAACGCTCGACCGCCGAGTGCAATGGCCCATGCACGCCGGTCGCGGAGCTCTCGCCGCAGCGCCTCCGACCGTTTCAGATAGCGATCCGCGTCGTCGTACTGCGCGATCCATCGCAAGGCGTGTCCCCACTGCGACAAGGCGTACGCCTCCCCGTAATGATCTTCTACCTCACGGAATCGCCGATAGGCATCGTCGATGAGTGTAAATGCCGCATCCATGTTGCCGGCTAACCGCTCGCTTAGCGCGATGGCCAACCTCAAATGCCCCGCCGCCTGCTGTGCGCCGACCCGACGGCCGAACAGCACTGTCTCCTCGGCGAAAGGCAGTGGTGGATCCCGACGTTCATCAACTGCCCACCCAAGCGACATTGTGACAAAGAAAGGCTTCGCATCATTGGACACGCTTTCCAGAGCTTGCAGCGCTACGTCAAATCGCGCACGAGCCACCTCGATCTGGCCGCGACCGAGTGCGAGAACACCGGCAAAATGTTGCATCGACGCGGTCACCGACGGGTATCCCGCGGTGACGCGGAATGCCTCATCGCTCTGACGCTGCGCCAAGTCCCACTCACCTGCCATAAACGTCAGCAAGGCTCGCTGGTGGTAGCCGAAGGCCCGCTCAGCCGGCTCTCCGTGCTCGATCAGTAGCTCGACGATCTCCTCACCGATTGACGTCAACTCGGCTGACTTGGCTTGGCGAATGAGCAGGACCGACTTCGCCGCCAGTGCGCGTGCTCGCAGTGCGGATCGGTCGGGGCATGCGTTCAGGGCAAGAGTCAGCCAGCGGGCTCCTTCAGCAATCAGCCCCCGGTTGATCCAAAAGCGCCAGGTAGCGGTCGTCAACTCCAGAGCCAGCGTCGGAGCTGTCGCCAGTGCCGTGGCTAGGGCGGCGCGCAGGTTGTCATGCTCAATGTCGAACCACCCCGACGGCTCGCCAACGACCGCGTCGCCGCGATCTGGGTCATGGGCGGCGGCCGCCGTGGCGTACCACTCCAAGTGGCGCCTTCGGCAGGCCAGGAGTTCCTCGGCTTGAGTCAGCCGGACTTCGGCGTACTGCCTAACTACTTCGAGCAACCGGTATCGAGTCTTCGAACCCGCGGTTTCGGCCTGGACAAGCGACTTGTCTACCAGACGTGAAACGAATGAGATGATCATATGGTCGGGCTGATCATAGATCGCGGCCGCAGCATCGAGATCGAATCCGCCGGCGAATACCGCGAGTCGTCGGAAGGTTGTCTGCTCCTCGACCTCCAAGAGCCCGTGACTCCAGTCAAGCGTCGCCGCCAACGTTTGCTGTCGATCGAGCCGACCGCGAGCTCGCTGTCCAAGCAGGATGAGCGCATCGCCGAGCCGGTCGGCGAGTTCGTTCACGGTGAAGTGGGCGAGCCGGGCAGCAGCAAGCTCAAGCCCGAGCGGTATGCCGTCGAGCCGCCGACAGATTTCTGCTACGGAAGGCGCAGTCTTGGTGTTGAGCTTGAACGATGGCGCAGTAAGCCAGGCGCGTTCCATGAACAGCTGGACCGCTTCCAGCCGGAACAGCTCACGAAGATCAATCTCAGTGCCGAGCTGCGGCAACTCGAGTGAAGGTACGCGGTAGACAAGCTCGCCCGGGAGTCCGAGCGGTTCCCTGCTCGTAGTGACGATATGGATCTCCGGGCAGCGAGTGATCATCTCTTGAATGAGGGCGCTGCTCGCGTCAAGCAGGTGTTCGCAGTTGTCCAAGATCAACAACAGATTCCGCGATGCGAGTTGCTCTGCCAGTGTTACCGCCGGGTCTGGCCCAGCGGGAAGAGTAACCCGCAGCGCCGATGCGACCGTGGATGCGACGACCTCGGGATCTTGAATTCCCGCCAGCTCCACCAGCCAGACTCCGTCTGGGAAGTCATTGCCGGCGGCCGTACGCCGGGCCAGCTCCAGAGCGAGCCGGCTTTTGCCAACACCGCCTACACCTGTCAGGGTGAGCAGCCGGGTACGCCCGAGGCCCGCGGTAAGTTCGGTGATCAGACGGCGGCGGCCGACGAAACTAGTGGTCGGCTCTGGCAGATTGTGCGGGGTTGTGGATGTTATGGGCTTGCCGCCGGTGAGCAGCCGCCGGTAAAGGGCTTTGGTTTCAGATTCCGGTTCGGCGGCGTACTCCTGCTCAAGCCCGTTGCGGAGCCGCTCGTACACCTCGATGGCTTCCCACCGCCGACCGAGACTGGCGAGTGCGTCGATTATGACCCGGTGGAGGCCCTCGTCCAACGGGCGCGCGGCGGCGAAGGGTTCCAGGAGGGCGAGGGCGGCTTCTGGATTGCCTTGCTCTGACAGCCTGGCGCCAAGCAAGATCATTAATGCAGCGTGGTTTTCGGCAAGGCGTTCCCGATGCTCCACCGCCCACTCGGCGTACTGATCCTCGGGTAACAATGGGCCGGCCCACAATGCGAGCGCGTCTTGTAAGGCGCTGACATCCGAACTCCGCCGAGCGGCAGCGGCCGCCTGCTCGAAGAGGTCTACATCGACAATCAGGCCGCCGCTCGGACCTAGCCGGACCACATCGTCATGAAGGGCGATGGATTCCGGGCCGATCATGTGCCGGACGCTGTGCAGGATCTGATGCAAATTGTTCGATGCGGCCTCCCGCGGGGCGTCAGGCCACAAGTTTTCGATGATGACGTCGCGGTGCAGCCAGTGTCCAGGAGCGAGCGCAAGGAGCTTCACCAGCGTTTTGGCCTTGCGCAGCCGCCAATGATCTTCGACGGGCTGCCCGCCGATCTTGACCGAGAAACCGCCCAGCAACAAGACCTGAATGTCCGCTACGGACGCGGACTGTTCCATCGCCGCATTTTCCCGCGTTTGGCGCAAGAACGAGAAGGGTTTTGTCATGAGGTCCATCCCAACGCACCCTGAGCTCGCCGAAGAGCTCAGCGGGCATCTCGGCAGCGTTCTTGGCAACCTGCGGCTGGGGCTGAGACACTCAAACGATGAGTCTCGGCACCGAATCCATGGCGATTGATAGCGCAGCTCTTCGCGGATACGCCGTAGGCCCGGGAGATCCGAGCTATGACATCGATCGCAGGATCTGGAACGGCTCGTTCGACAGGCATCCTGCGGTGATCATCCGCTGCCTGGGCGTGTCGGATGTCATGGCCGCCGTGAAGTTCGGGCGGGTTAGCGGTCTACCGGTCGCCGTGCGCAGCGGTGGACACTCCTTCCCGGGCTTCTCGGTGGCCGACGGGGCCTTGGTGATCGACCTTTCGCTCATGAAAGGAGTCCGGGTCGACCCCGAAAAGCGGACGGCGCGAGTGCAGGCCGGCGCGCTGCTCGGAGACCTGGATCGCGAAACCCAGGCGTTCGGCCTCGCAGTGCCGTCCGGCATCGTCACCCACACCGGCGTTGCTGGACTGACGCTGGGCGGTGGAATCGGTTGGATCATGCGTAAGCACGGTCTGTCGATCGACCAGCTCGTCTCAGTTGATCTTGTGACAGCCGACGGCGAGTTCACTCAGGCCAGCGTGGATCGGAATGCTGATCTTTTCTGGGGAGTACGCGGGGGCGGTGGCAATTTCGGGATAGTCACTGAGTTCGAGTTCCGCTGCGTGCCTCTGGGCCCGCAGGTTATGGCGGGTCCGGTGTTCTGGCCGATGGCCCAGTCGCCGGACGTCTTGCGCTTCTATCGTGACTGGGTCGCCGACGCGCCGGACGAGCTGATGACGATCGTGGTTCACAGGAAAGCGCCTCCGCTGCCCTTCGTGCCCCCCGAACTTCATGGCAAGCCGGTCATTGTAGTTGCCTGCTGCTGGGCCGGTGACGTAGAGGAAGGGGAACGGTTTATCCGACCGCTGAAGGCGTTCGGCTCCCCGGTTCTGGATGCCTGCGTGCCGAAGCCCTTCCTCACCCACCAGGCGATGTTCGATCCGAGTTTTCCGGCGGGTCGTTGGTACTACTTCAAGAGCTGCGATGTTGCCGAATTGAGCGATGAAATCATCGACATTACGGCGGAACACTCGCTGCAAATCTCCTCGCCACTGACGGCGTTTCCGATCTGGCAAATGGGCGGTGCCGTGAGCCGAGTGGGCAACGAGGAGACCGCCTTCAGCGGGCGCTCAACCGGCTTTACGTACAACATCGGCGCCAGCACCGAGACAAGTGCAGGATTCGCGGAAGAGCGCGAATGGGTTCGGGACTTCTGGTCCGCACTCGAACCGTGGCACGAAGGCGTGTATGTGAACTTCTTGGGCGAGGAGGGTGCCGAGCGGGTTAGGCAGTCCTACGGGCCGAAGAAGTACGAGCGGCTTCAGGCCTTGAAGCGACAGTACGATCCGGACAACTTCTTTCGAATCAATCAGAACATTCCACCAAACTGAGCGCTGCGCCGCACGTCTCAGCTAGCCAGCCTGCGACTGCGACTCTTCGACGACGTAGTCGATGGCGTCGAGCACCGTTTCCGGAGCCTTTTTGAGAATCTGTGTGTGGTTGTACGGCGTCGTCGCGAAGACCGTTACGCGCTTATTGCCCGCCTCGGCTTTGGCGACGGCGCTACGCACCGTACGCATTTGTTCCTCAGTTGCTCCCTGATGCCCTCCGGTCCCGACAAGGTATGCGGTCGGGCATTGCAGGGCTGCCAGATCTGGGCCCAGCTCGCCATTGACGGCGTCCATTTCGATCACCACGTCCGCTGTTTGATCGGCCGACATATGCGCCGAGCGGCCGAGCGCGGCAAGGATGCGCATAATCCAGGCAAGGCGGCGAAACTGTGCCCGGACCTGCTGCTTTCCCGGCTCGTCGAACATCGCGATGGGGTAAGCACCGTCGATGAGAACCAGCCCACGGACCTGATCAGGATGCTGTGCCGCGTATCGGACAGCGATGGTCGCGCCGTAGGACCAAGCGACGAGGATCGGGCGGTCGAGCTCGGTGGCGTCGATAACCCGTTCGATGTCGTTCACGGCTCCCTGCAGGGAATAGTCGGCCGAGGTACCTGATTTCCCGCGGGCCCGGGCGTCGAAGAGAACTGCGCGGTATCTCCCGTCGAGGCGGTCAATGACGCGATTCCAGTTGTGGATGTTGCCAAAGCCGCCGCTAAGAAAGAGCAGCGGAGGTGTGCTGCCTGGGTTGTCGACGGTCTAAAGCTGAGTGTCGGCAGTCGGGATAGTGAGGTGGCGGGACATGTTTGGTCCTTTCGCACTGGGCTGATGGGTGATCGGCCCCATTGGAAGGATGGTCACGTCGGGCGTGCCATTCGGAGAGCAATCCGGGCAGCCTCTTGGCGAGGAAGTCACAGAAGGAGGGCCCTCCTCGACATAAACGCCATACAGTTTAGGCGTCTCTGAGTAACTCCAGCGCCTCTCGGGCGAGCACCGCCTGCAGGTGATCCCCGACTTCGGGCGTCGATTTTGGATCTAGTCGGGTAAGAAACGTTGGGCGCGATACATCGTCCGTCGACGCTAGATCTGGCTGAACTGCAAAACGGTGAGAGGAAACTGATGCCGACCTATGCGGTCACTGGAGCGTCTGGTCATTTTGGCCACCGCGTCATTGAGGAACTTCTGGACCGCGGCGTGCAAGGTACGGAGATTGTCGCCATAGCGCGTACCACGGCAAAAGCCGCCGACCTGGCCGCACGTGGCGTACAGATCCGCCCTGCCGACTACTCGCGCTCCGAGACACTTCCGGCGGCGGTCATGGGAGTGGGGCGCCTGCTGTTGGTCTCCGGTAGCGAGCTCGGCCAGCGGGTTCCGCAGCACACCGCCGTGATCGAGGCCGCAAACAACGCCGGCGTCCAGCGAATTCTCTATACCAGCATCCTGAACGCGGACACCTCGACCAACCCGATCGCGGGCGAACACCGCGGCACGGAGACAGCGCTGCGCATGTCCGCTGTGCCGCACACACTGCTACGCAACAGCTGGTACACCGAGAACTACACCGGCCGACTTGATCAATATCTCGAGTCCGGCGAAATCCTTGGTGCCGCTGGGAGCGGCAGGGTCTCCGGCGCACCGCGTGCCGACTATGCCGCGGCGGCGGCAGCGGCGCTGCTTGCCGACGATCAGGACAATGTCGCCTACGAGCTAGGCGGTCCTGCGTTCAGCTTTGAGGAGCTGGCGTCAACCATCAGCGAAGTCACGGCCAAGACCGTCGTTTACCGGGACCTGCCTTCCTCCGACTACCTGGCGGTGCTGCAACAGATCGGTCTCGATGAGGCGACAGCGGAATTTGTCGTTGCTATCGACGCGTCCATTGCAGCGGGCGATCTCGAAACCGACAGCGACGACCTCGCTCGGCTGCTTGGGCGGCAGCCCACGCCACTTGCCGAGACTTTCCGAATTGCCCTCGCCAGCCAGTAGGGGCCAGTGTCAGCGGGTGCTGTTGACGATGGTCGGCGCGACTCGGAGCGCATTTGCAGCGATGGTCAGGGCCGGGTTCAGCGCCGCGGAGGACGGGAAGAAGCTGCCATCGACGACAAATAGGTTGTTGACATCGTGGCTGCGGCACTCCCGATCAAGGATGCTGCTGGATGGGTCCGTGCCGGCCACTGCCGTGCCGCACATGTGAGAGTTCGTGGCGATGCCCATGCGTTCTGTCAGCAGGACGGGGTAGCCAGCCCTGCGGACGACGCGACTGACCCGCTTGACCAGCTCCTGGTGCGGCGCAAGGTTGTTCGGGGTCCAGTTGATCATTATCTTGTCGCCATTGATGCTGACCCGGTTGTCCCGCCGAGGCAGGTCCTCGGTGGTGAGGTAGATGTCGAGGCTGCGGTCGGTGACCGTTCTCAGCGCCCACAGGGGCGCCCACGGCCGGGCCGCCTTGACCATGGGCGCTCGCAGCTTGCCGAGCATCTGGAGATTGCCGAGTGGGTACGGCGTATCCGGCCCGGCCTCGTACCAATCGTTGAGCCCAAGAGTTTTCTGCCAGGCGGTGTCATTGCGGCGGGCAGGATTGACTGCCAAGAAGAAGGTGCTGTTGTGGACCATGTAGTTGCAACCAAGCAGCCCTGATGAGTTACCGAGTCCTCTTGGATGTTGATCACTAACGGAGCGCAATAGCAAGGCTGCTGAATTGACGGCGCCGCCGGATACGACAAAGGTCTTGGCTTCGATTCTTACGGTCCGTTCCCCGACCAGGGCCTCGGCAGCACTGACCGTGTGTCCATCGGGCCTAGTGATCAACCGGGCTACGTACGCGCCAAGCAGCAGCCGCACCGTCGGTGACTCCAAAGCGGGCCGTACCGCTCGATTCTCGGCATCGCTCTTGTTGCCGGTCGCCGAGGGAGAACCGTCGGCGGTGGTGTCCGCGCGCCGTTCGATCATCGACGGCAGATGCATGCCATTGGCCATATGGAACGGGTGCAGGCCCTGCTGCCGGAGCCGTACGGCGAATCGCTCGATGGCCGGCTCATGGCTGAGCGGCGGATAGGGGTACGGCGTGGAATGTTCCGGCTCGGTTGGGTCCTCTCCGAGTGCGCCGTGCACCTCGAAGAGCTCTTCGGCCTTGGCGTAGCACGGCTCGAGATCGTCGTAGCTGAAAGGCCAGGCGTGAGAAACCCCGTCGTGATGGGCCACTTCTTGGAAATCGCTGCGCCGGAACCGGGGTAGGCAGGCGCCGTACATCTTGGTGTTACCGCCCACCCAGTAATAGACGCCGGGCTGGAAGGGCTGTCCGGTTTTGGCGTCGTACCACGGCTGTGAGGTGACGTAACGCTTCTTGATGAACACCTGATCGGGCTGGCTGTTCTCGGGCTCCCTGGGTAGGAACTGGCCGCGTTCGATGATCAGCACATCCAGCCCGGTGTCCTTCAGTGCCCAGGCAAGCGTGCCGCCACCCATGCCGGAGCCAATGATCACCACATCCGCAGTCAATGTGGCGCGATCAGGTGTGACGAGCGCGCCTTCCCGCAGCGGCGGCAGCGGCGCTATCTGATTCATTGCGGAGTGCTCATGGAGTCGAGCAACGCATCCACTTCATCGCGCTGCGGCATCGCGGCCAAGTCGCCGCGGCGGGTGGTGGCCAGTGCGCCGACGGCAGCACCTTGATCAACTCGTTTCTGGAGACTGGCGCCGGAAAGGAATGCGGCGAGGTAGCCGGCGGCAAAGCCGTCACCGGCGCCCACGGTGTCGATCGGAGTAACGGCAAACTGCCGTGACCTAGCAGTCTGACCGTCGGCAGTCCAGGCGCAGGCTCCCTCGGCACCCAGCTTGATCACCACCTCGTGGGCGCCGCCGTCCAGGTACGCCTTGGCAATGGCCTCTGGATCGTCCTGGCCGGTCAGCAGCCGGCCCTCTCCAGCACCCGGCATGACCACGCTGGCGCGACCTGCCATGGTGTTGATCACCGTCCGCATCTCGTCCGGATCGGGCCAGAGGTTCAACCGCAGATTCGGATCGAACGACACACTTACTCGCGCGGCGACGGCGGCCTCCAGCAAGGTGATCGACGCGGCCCGAACGACCGGTGAAATGCCGAGCGGGATTCCGCTCAGGTGCATGTGATCGATGTTCTCCAGAGCCAAGACCTCGGCCGTGAGCAGCGCCTCGGCATGCTGGGCGAACGCAGTCTGGTGTCGAACCTGCAACACCTCAGGATCACCGCTGGCGCCGCCCGCCTTGAACATCAGGGCGGTCGGCCCGCTCGCTCTGCGCACCAGCGGGATGACTCCCAGATCGCTTATGGCGTCCGTTAGATAGTCGCCGTGCGGATCCTCGCCCAGGACACTTGCCCAAGTAGCGCGGATCCCAAGCCGCGTGAGGCCGACGGCGACATTGAGCTCCGCACCACCGGGAAACCGAGTGAACCGGGTCGCGGTTCGCAGGTTGTCTTCGACGCTGCCGTAGCCGACAAGGGCCTCGCCGAAGGTCAGTACCGTCGATGGTGGATTCATGACGCCACCGTCTCCTCGATGAGAGCGCGTACGGCGCGGCAGCGCTCGCGGAGCGCTGACAGGTCACCACCTTTCAGAGCATCGCCGAGTAGCGGCCCACCAATGCTGACCGCAACCGCGCCGGCCTGCAACCACTCCCGCGTGCCGTCAAGATCAACTCCACCAGAGGGTATGGCCTCAAGATCAGGAAGTGGCCCACGCAAGTGCTTGAGGTATGCGGCGCCGACCGTCTCGGCCGGAAAGATCTTGACCGCGGTTGCGCCGGCATCCCACCCGGCGGCGAGCTCCGTTGGAGTAAGGCCGCCCGGAAAGACCGCAACTTGGCGTTCGACGGCCAGTGTGACCACCGGCAGGCTGATGGTGGGAGTTACAAGGTACTGAGCACCGTCGTCCATGGCTCGCTGGGCCTCGGATTCGGTGCGGACGGTGCCGACACCGACATCGGCGGCGGTCGCATATCGATTGACCAGCTGCGCGAGTGCATCGAAAAGGCCGGGAGTGGTGAGAGTCAATTCCAAGCTCAGGATCCCTTCCTCAACCAGCACATCGCAGACCGGGGCAAGGGCAGAGACATGTGAGGCGCGGAGCACCGCGATCACTTTGCTGCTGGTAAGCCGCTCGCTGAGCGGCGGCCGGTTGATCATCGGCGTCATGACGCCTGCACCACCCTGGCAAGGGTTTCGACGAAGAAGTACTCGCCCCACATGACGCTCTCGTCGACCCCGAGCTGTTTGGCCTCGTGGTACGAGCCGTGCTTGAGTATGCCCTCCCAGGAGTCCTCGTAGGCGACGAATTCTGGTTCGCAGAGCCGCGCAATCGTTGCCTCGGCGTGATTGTGATAACGCCGAGCTTGATCATCATTGGCAGCCAGCGAGGACAGCATGATCAATCCGCCGGCGGCGCAGGCAGCGGCGGAGGATTCCCAGCGGCGTAGAGGATTCGGCTCATCGAAGTCGTTGGGTGGCACTGGGTCTGGACCGGTGGTGTGCTCCAGCCAGTAGTCGGCATTGAGCTGCGCAGTGGCCAGCCAGTGGGGATTGCCGGTCAAGGCATAGATGGAGGCGAATCCGTACAGGGACCAGGCCAACCCGCGCGCCCAAGAGGAGTCACTGCGCCAACCCTGCTGGGTGGTCTGACGCAGAAACTCTCCGGTATCAAGATCAAAGATCCCTTCGTGGCTGGCTGACCCGTCGCCGCGTACCAGATACTTGCGCGTGGTCTCGCAGTGCTGCTCGGCAATATCGAGGAGCTGTTGATCACCCGTCTCCAGCCCGGCCACCGCAATGATGCCGACATTCATCATGATGTCGATGAAGATCGAATCCGGCGCCAGAAACGAGCGCAGGAACCTGCCCCGGGTGTTGAACCGAGTGGCCATGGTCTTGCCGCCCTGAATGACGACTTGGCGCTGGGCGTCGTCACCGGTCAGCTCCCACCATTTCTTCCACGTCGGGGAAAGCACGAAGCCAAGATCATGAACCTGATCGTCAAACTGACGCTCCTCGACCAGCTTGCTGTAGTGCTCGGCGCGCGGCTTCCATTCCTCACCCAGTCCCAGCTCGTAGAACAGCCACATCTGGCCTCCCAGGAAGCCCTCACACCAGTTGGTCCAGGCTTCTTTGCCATGCTTCCACCGGCCTTGGTCGGTGTAGAGCGGGAAGTAATCGGGGTACTCGGTAGTCAGCCGCGACACCTTGTTGGCGGCGATCTCGAGGGCACCTCGGGCGGCCTCCTTGGTCGCCTCTTGAAAGGGGAGGTTGTAGCGTTCGCTGACTCGGCGGGAGGCCCAGTACATCGATCTCTACCTCACTTCTCGCCAACGCCGCCGACCCAGGAGGGTGCCTGGGCGCCGGTCCGGATGATCGTGCTCTTGTGCTCGATGTACTCATCGATGGCGGTGCGGCCGAGCTCGCGGCCGATCCCAGAGGCGCCGTAGCCGCCGAATGAGATCTCCGGGAAGCCGTCCATGTAGCAGTTGATCCACACGGTCCCCGCCTTCGTGGCACGGGCGTAGCCGAGCGCAGTGTCGATATCGCGGCTCCAGACACCGGCGCTGAGGCCGTACCCGGTGGCGTTGGTAATTTCCACCGCCTCAGCAAGATCAGCAAACCTGACTACTGAGAGCACTGGGCCGAAGATCTCTTCGCGAGCAACGCGAGCGGTCTTCGGTACGCCGGCGAGCACAGTGGGGGAGTAATAGCGGCCGCGATCGGAATCGAGCTGGCTGCCGCCGAGCGCGACTGACGCGCCTTCTTGCTGACCAAGATCAACATAGCCGCTGACCACACCAAGATGCTTTTCCGAGATCAACGCCCCGACTTTGGTGGCAGGCTCGAGCGGATCACCAACGGCGACATCCTGGGCGCGCTGCACGACCCGCTCGGTGAACTCCTCAACGATGTCGGCATGCACCAGAAGCCGCGAGCCGGCATTGCAGCACTCGCCCTGGTTGAAATACGCACCAAAGACCACCTTTTCGAGCGCGGCGTCAAGATCAGCATCGGGGAAGATCACTTGCGGATTCTTGCCGCCGAGCTCAAGACTCACCTTCTTCAGATCTTTGGCGGCAGCTTCGGCGACCATGCGTCCGACGCCGGTGGATCCGGTGAACGTCGTCATCTGCGTGCCGGGATGACTCGACAACCAGCCGCCAACATCACCCCCGCCATGCACCAGGTTGACAACGCCGTCGGGCGCTCCTTCGTCGACCAAGATCTGGACTAGGCGGGTGGTGGTTCCGGGTGTCAGATCGCTGGGTTTCACGACGGCCGTGCAACCGACCGCAAGTGCGAAGGGCAGTTTCTGCGAAACGATCAACAGGGGGAAGTTCCACGGCGTGATCACCCCGACTACACCGACCGGCTCCTTAACCGTTACCGCCAGGTAGTTCGGACCCAGGTGATTGTGGGCGTCACCGTACGTGTGCTGGGCAAGGCTGGCGGCGTAGTACCAGATGCCGGCCGCACTGGCCACCTCATCCTTCGCTTGCGAGATTGGCTTGCCGGATTCGAGTGTCTCGATCAGGGCCAGCTCGTCCAGCTCGGCTTCAATCCGCGAAGCGACCCGCCGCAGCAGGGCAGCCCGCTCCGCCCCTGAGGCCTGCGGCCAGTCACCGGAGCTGAAGGCTTGGTGCGCCGCGGTGACGGCCGCATCGACATCGGCCTCGCTAGCGCTGTGGTAGCTGGCGACGCGGATGTCATGGGCAGGACTATCGCGTAGGACTTCCTGACCTCCGCCGAAGACATCGCGGCCATCAATGATGTTGGGCCAGATGTTCGCAGTGAGGGTAGTCGGAGCGCTGCTGGTGATCATGGTCATGGCAATGCTTTCGATGTGCTGGATGCGTATGTGGGCTCAGGTACCGCGGTAGTGCGGGCTGCGTTTCTCGGTAAAGGACGCAAAGCCTTCGGCGGCGTCCTCAGTAAAAGCGGTGGCGGCGGAGCTGACTTGTTCCATTGCCGCATAGGCGTCGCCGGAGTCGAGGGCCTGCTTGGCCATCTGTACCGCAATCGGGGCACGGCTGGCGATCTTGTTAGCCAAGGCGTGGGCGGCGTCAAGCACCTTGGCCCTGGGCGCGAGCTGGTTGGCCACACCCCAGGTCAGTGCCCGCTCGGCGCTCAACGGCTCGCCGGTGAAGATCAACTCCTTGGCTCGTCCAGCGCCGACAAGATCGCGGAGCCGTCCGGTGCCGCCCCACCCGGGCAGGGCGCCAATGCCGACCTCCGTCAGGCCAAGTGTGGCGTCGTCAGCAACGATCCGCAGATCGCACGCCAGCGCCAGCTCGAACCCGCCGCCGTAGGCATTGCCGGAGACGGCAGCAATGGTGGGCTGCCTTAGTCCTGCGAGGCGGTCGAACACCCGGTGCCCGAGCCGGGTCCACAGCGCCCACATTTCCAGTGGCTGTAAGGCCTTGAAGCGCCTGATGTCGGCACCGGCACAGAAGGAGCGAGCTCCGACTGCAGTGAGGAGGACGACTCGCACCTGCCGGTCGGCGTCGAGAGCGATCAGGATCTGCTCGAGTTGCTCCAGCATTTCCGGGGTCAGCGCGTTGTGCTTTGCGGGACGATCCAGGCAGATCGTGGCTACCTCCCGGTCAGACTCCACGGTGACCCGGCCGACGTCGGTGGTTGCAGATTCGCTCATAGCGGGCCATCGCTCGGGTCAGGCGGGGTGAGGCCGTGCAGCACGTGGTGGGCACCCTTCTCCCCGATCATGGTAGAGGTCGCCATAGTGTTGCCGCTGATCAACTTCGGCATGATCGACGCGTCGATCACTCGCAGACCTTCCATCCCGCGGACTTTGAGTTCTTGATCAACGACGGCGAGATCGTCGTCGCCCATCTTGGCCGAGCCGACCGGGTGATAATCGGTCTTGGCCCACTGCTTGACGTACTCGCGAATTTCCTTGTCGCTGGTGACCTCTGCGGAGGGCAGGAACTCCTTCAGGACGAACGGTTTGTACGCCTTGCTGCGCATCATCTCCCGCCCCCAGCGGAACCCTTCCAGCGACTTCTCCCAGTCGTACGGATCGGTGAGGAAGGCAGGATCGATGGCAGGTGGGTCGTCCGGATTGGCCGTGTGCAGCGTGACCGAGCCAATACTGTGGGGGCGCAGATGGCAGGTGTTGATCGTCATGCCGTGACCCTTGACCCGCATCCGGCCGTGATCGATCACGTACGCGGGCAGGGCGTGCATCTGGATATCTGGAGTCGGCACATCGGGCGTACTGCGCACGAACATCCCGGCCTCGCACACTGAGGCAGTGATCGGCCCCGTCCTCGTGGTGATGTACTGCAGGCCTGCCAGCGCAGCCTTGTCGGGCCGGTCGGAGGAGTTGTAACTGACCGGCGCCGTGGCTGCCGTCAGATAGACGTCCATATGATCTTGGAGATTCTTGCCGACCCCGGGCAAATCGTGGACGACCGGAAGCCCAAGCGTGCGCAATTCATCGGCCGGTCCAATCCCCGACAACAGCAGCAGCCGCGGCGAGTTGATCGCGCCGCCGCTCAAGACCAACTCCCGATCGACCTGGACATGCTCCGGTTTGTCGTTGATCAACATATCCAGACCGGTCACGCGTCCGTTTCGCACCATGATCTTGCGGGCGAGAGCATGGGTGACGACCGTCAGATTCTTCCGCGACCGGATTGGTTTCAGGTACGCGGTAGCGGTGCTCTCCCGACGGGCGTTCTTCTGAGTGACGTCGTACCAGCTGACACCTTCCTGCACAGCACCGTTGAAGTCGGCAATGAAGGGAACTCCGAGCTCCTGAGCGGCGCGGACGAACGCCTTGCTGAGCGGGTTGTGCTGCACCTGCTCGGTGACGTTTACCGCGCCGACGCTGCTGTGGTACTTGTCGTTCAGGCGTTCGTTGGCCTCAGCCCGTCGGAAGAACGGCAGCACTTCGTCATAGCTCCAGTGCTTGTTGCCGAGCGCCGCCCAGGCCTCGTAGTCGGATTTCTGCCCGCGGATGTAGATCATCGCGTTGATCGAGGTGCTGCCCCCCAACGTGCGGCCCTGCGGATACCACATCTCACGGTTGTTCAGTTGCGGCTGGGGGACGGTGGAGAACTCCCAGTTGTAGCGGGGGCCGCTGAGCTTGGTGAATCCGACGGGCATATGGACCAGGGGTGACCAATCCCTGCCGCCGGCTTCGAGCAACAGCACGGAGGTGTTCGGGTCGGCGGAGAGGCGGTTGGCTACGGCGCAGCCGGCGGCGCCGGCGCCGACGATCACATAGTCGTAGTGGCTGGCGAGCATTGATGGGCTCTTCCTATCGATTTAGGGCAGACTGGCGGACAAGGTGTGCAATCCGGGACGGCTTGCGGGACAAGATCAGTCCCATCGGCTCGGGCCGGAATAGTGCGGGGGACATCAGCTGGAGGTCAGGGCTGACCAGCAGGGGTACGCCCGACCTGCCAAGAACATCTTTTTCAAGATCAACTCCGGGTGCGATTTCGATCACCGTGAGCCCGCCCTCAGTCAGTTCGATCACGCAGCGTTCGGTGATGTAAAGAACCTCCTGGCGACGTCTGCGTGCCATTTCACCAGAGAAGGAAATCTGCGCAATCTCAGGGACGAACTTGGCGACCGTTCCGTCGGAGACAATGTTGAGCTTGCCGTCGGTGATCTGGATGTCCTTCCTACCGGCGGTGAAGTAGCCGGAGTAAACGATCTTGGGCGCCCTGGTGACGATGTCGCTGAAGCCGCCCACGCCGGCGGTGACATGAGGCCGTGCCGCGAGATAGGAGACATTGACATCCCCGGCGCCGGACACCTCAAGAAACGACAGCATTGCTACATCGAAGCCGCCGCCCTGCAACAGGCTGAATTGATCAGCGCTTTGCACCAGTGCTTGCGGGTTCAAAGCGCACCCGAACGCAAACCCGGTCGCCGGGAAGCCGCCGACTGCGCCCTGTTCGATCACCCACGTGACGTCATCGGCATGGCCCTCCTCAAGCAGTACGCGAGGAATGGCGGCGGAGATTCCGAAGCCGAGATTGACGATGGCGTTGACCTGCAGTTCCGCCGCGGCACGGCGGGCGATCACCTTCTCCAGGCCGAACTCAACCGGCTCTATGTCGTCGAGGTTGCGGTGTATCTCCCCGGATAAAGCCGGGTCGTAGAAGGTCTGGGTTGTCTGCATTTGATCCGGATCGACCACGATGGCGTCAACGAGAATCCCTGGGATGCGAACCGCCTGTGTCGGCAGCTGGGCGTCGGACAGTCTTTTGACCTGCGCAATCACGATGCCGCCGTTGTTGTGGGCCGCGTACGCCTGGTCGAGTGCCCCAAGCGTGCTGCACTCCTCCTGGTAGGAGAGGTTGCCATAGGGGTCGGCGGCGGTGGCTCGGATGATCGCGACGTCAACCTTGACTGCGGGGTAGAAGAGGTAGTCGTTGCCGTCGATCTTCATGAGTTGGACGAAATTCTCGGTAACGGAATTCATCTTTGCGCCCTCCAGGCGCGGATCGGCGTACGTGCCGAGGCCAACCTCGGTCAATACCCCGGGCTGGCCGGTGGATGCAGCGCGGTGCATTTGGAACAGCACGCCAGAAGGGATGTTGAGTGCCTGAATTTGATCATTGTGGATCAACCCGCGGATCAGCGGCGGGTCGAGCTTCGAGCTGCCGGAGGGGTAGGAGCCGGCCAGCACACGGCGCAGTTGCCCCGGTCGGCAGAGATGATCAATGCCCTTGATGCCGTACATGTCGCCGGCGGCAATTGGATGCAGCGTGGTCAGATTTGCGGGCCCCCCAGTTTCGGCGTACCGCTGACCAATCGCCTTCAGTACGGCGTCGGGACAGCCCAGTCCGGACGACGAGGAGATGGTGATGACCGCAGAATCGCCGATCAGCCGGGCGGCCTCGGCGCCGGTCAACACTGGCACAGTTCGCATAGTGGCGTGATCCTTCGATGCGCGGTTTCAGGCGGGTAGTTGGGGACGAGGGCAGCCGCAGGTCTCCCGAGGCTCCAGCTTGGTTGGGAACTCTTCCCGCACGGTTGGCTTGCTCGATCCCGACGCCCGTTCCAGTACCAGCTGCCCAGCGCGGCGTCCGGTTTCACGAGCTGGCACAGCGACGCTGCTGAGGGAAGGTCGGTTGAGACCAGCGTCGTGAACATCGTCGAAGCCGATCACCCGAACCTCTGATCCAACGCGGCGGCCCAGGTCGGCGATTGCGTCGAGGACGCCAAAGGCGACTACGTCGCTGAAGCAGATAATGCCGTCGACGTAGGGATCTTTGGTGAGCAGTCGCGTTGCCGCCTCCCGCGCTTGCGGCCGCGTCGGCTCGCATACCACCGAGTGGTTGGAGTCGAGGGTGAGGCCGTGGTCATCCAGGAATTCCTCGACGCCGCCAGCACGCTCTTCGCGGGCTGACGAGTCGGTGAAGCCGCCCACAAACGCGATTCGACGGCAGCCGTGGCTGTACAGATGTTCCGCGGCTGCGGCACCCCCATCGCGGTTTTGCGCCCCGACGTAATCAACGTCCAAGCCATTCAGACGGCGCGCAAGCAGCACGAGCGGGGTGCCGAGGAGATCCGGCAGCTCGCCGGATGAGGTGCCATGGGCAGGCACCAGCACAATGCCGTCCACATTGCGTTCGACCAGCGATCTGATCAGTCGATGCTGCAGGTCGCGGTCTTCGCCGCTGACTGCTAGTAGTGGCACAGTCCCGCTGCGGGTCAGCGCATCCTGAAGGCCGGCTGCGAATTCAGCGAAGTAGGGGTTGGTGATATTGGTCAGCACCACACCAATGGCGTCGCTGTGCCGGGTACGCAGCGATGCTGCGGCGCGGTTGTAGACGTACCCGAGGTCCGCCATGGCCTGGCGGACCCGGTCCCGGGTCTTCGCTGCGACGAGCGGACTGTCGTTGAGCACCAGACTCACAGTGGCGCGCGAGACGCCACAATGATCCGCCACATCCGTGAGCGTGACACGTGGCAAGGACGTCACCTCGAACGCTTAGATCGATCTAAAATCAGATTAGATCGATCTAAGCAAACATGAGTGTCGATTGTCAAGGCAGCGTCTGACGAAAGTGGTCAGGGGACGACGTGAGAATCGGCCGGCAAAATCACTGTCGGTCCTGACCACTT
>DATCXA010000008.1:0-7845 GCA_036566085.1 Propionibacteriaceae bacterium | reverse complement strand
AAGCCTGCTGGTGGTTCGCTGGCTGGTCGAGCACGGCTTCGACCCGTTCGCGCCGGGCTGTGAGATCGACGTGCTGAGATCCCGGCTGTGAGGCTGCGCGGGCCCGACTGCTATGAAAAGTCCTATCGGAACGATCAGTGGATGAGGCGTCGCCAGCAGGCGACGGCGGCGGCGAGGGTCATGAAGGCTTCGTGGATGTCGTCGCGAATCTCCCAGATCCTTCTGGTCGGCGGGGACAAATCGGGTGACTGGTCCGGCTGGTACCGCCGGGCCATCCCGCAGGCCGAGGAACTGTACACGCAGTATGTGAAGGAACGGGAAGAGGAGGAGGGCCAGCGATGACGAACTTTCCCAAGTGGAGCGACGTACGCCCTGACATCGTTGCCGACGTCGGGGGCGAGCAGGTGATCGCCGAGGCCCGCAAGCGCAACCAGGCCTACATCGACGGACACCGCCTCGCCGAACGCCGTATCGCCCTTGACCTGACCCAGGCTGAGGTAGCCGAGAGAATGGGCGTTACCAAGAGCCGAGTCTCCCAGATCGAACGCGGAGAAGTATCCACCGTCGAGGCCATCGCACGCTACGTCCAGGCCCTTGGCGGCCACCTCCAGATCTCCGCCGTATTCGGCGACGACCTCTACATCCTGCGCGGCACCGACACCCACGCCGCGTAACCCACGCGTGTCACCCGCGGGGCCTGCGCGACGAGCAGGCCGTGTACCGATGGAAGCCAGCTGACACCGAAGGCGCTCGACGAGCTGATCAACAAGTATCACGAACGCTCCGAAGTGCATGCAGTGAACGCTTCTCATCTCCGGACGGTGATGTGCTGATCACAGCATGATCGCGTTCTGGGCATTCGCCTGATCACATGGAAGAACCCCTGGTAGACGGGTTGATCACCACAATCCATCCGTCAGGAACCAGGGGCTCTGCATGCTGTTCTACCGTGCCGCCGTTGATTTGTCGTCTTCGACGCTGAACTACTTGGCCGGACTGGTCCGCCGGCACCGCACGTCGATCGGCTCGCCCTGGCGGCGGCTCACCCCCGCCCAGCAGGCCCTGCTCGCCCTGGTGCACCTGCGCAAGGGCGAGACCTTCGCCGAGCTCGCCGCAGGGTTCGCGGTGTCGACCGCCACCGCGTGGCGGTACGTACAGGAGGCCATCAAGCTGCTGTCGGCCCGATCCCCCAAGCTCGACCAGGCATTACGCAAGGCCGCCAAGGACGGCCTGGGCTACCTGATCCTGAACGGCACGCTCATCGCCATCGACCGGGTCAAGGCCGACCGGCCGTACTACTCCGGAAAGCATCGTATGCACGGGATGAACATCCAGGTCATCTCCTCCCCAGATGGGACGATCATCTGGACGTCCGGGGCGCTGCCGGGCGGTACCCACGACCTGACCGCGGCCCGGATCTGGGGGATCTTGCCCAGGCTGGAGCGGGCCGGGATCCTCACCCTGGCCGATAAGGGATATCAGGGTGCCGGCGGGTCGGTCGTCACCCCGTACAAGGGGCGTGCCGCATGGCCTTGTCCGCGGGCCAGCGAGCAAGGAACACAAGCGGCCGTTTCCCGTTGCGACGACGAGCTTACGAACAGCAAGATCAGCCGCTAGGTCACGGCTTCACCTCCTGCTCTGCTGGGCGCACGAAAAAGGCTCAGTGAGGCAAGATCCGGGAGCTTCTGGGCCATGAGTTTCCGATGGCAGACCAGTATCTGCTCACGTTCCGTAGCCGAAAAACGATCATGGAATAGGGCCGCGTGGACAAGATCTGTACCCGCGAGCCCACACGGAGCACACAAAGTCAAAAAAATCTTCCAGAAGTCCCGGAAGCGGCGAGAAGCCGCAGGTCACGGGCTTATAGGTGGTGGGGCGCCAGGGGCTCGAACCCTGAACCTACAGATTAAAAGCGCCCTTGATCATCTCGATACCGTGACTCTCCGTGCCCCTTTCTGCCGTCTTATCCCTCCATGCCGGAACAGAAGTGTCACGGCGTGGCGTTCCATCCCATGGTGTGCCGTGTACAAACGAGCAATCAGCGAGCAACCATCCCGACAGCTATACGAGCAACGACCGTGCCACCGAGAAATGCCAATCACGGCACGATCGGGCTCCTACCTGCGCCCGTGCTCGGCATGGCACGGCACGGCTCGGGCCGAGTACGAGCTCTTGTTCGGAAGGGCTGAACGGGCGATGAGCACCTGCCTTCCAGTGCAGGAGCGGGACGTAGTGCTCATGCAACATAGCCAACTCCGATTGGGTCAGCTTGCTGTATACCTCCCAGATGACGCCCGCGTCACAAATGTATGGCCCCCAGCCAACCCACCTGACTCGGATCCACCTTCACCCTTCACGTTGAAGTACCTCCTCAAGACAGCCATAGGCGTACTCGCTGTGGTCGGTGTCTTGGCCACCGGTATCGAGATCGGGCTCGCACAGCGCGCCGATCCCAAGCCCTCCACGACCGACTGCTCCCAGGTTTACGAGTGGATCAAGCAAACCATGGGGAGGTCCTCGTTCATCAGTCGCACGAGCGGTGGCGGCCAGGTCGAGGCGCGGGCTGCACTGGCGGTGCTTTCATGAACTCGTCTCGTCGGGCGTAGCCGGTACGGTGGCTGTCAGCGTGTGGCTGCGTAATGGATGATCACGCACCGATCGAGTTGTAAAGGGAAGTGATCGCAGGTGGCGGGTGGGCGCTTGGCCCTGTCTTGGGTCGGCAGAGACGAGGCCCTGCTGAACACGGCGGATGGTGGCTACGAGTGGGTGTCTCGCGTGGATCCCCGCGTGACCGAGGTTCGACTCCTCCGCGAGATCGGCAAGATCGGAGAGGTCCAGGGGGAGCCTTCGGACAATCTACTCATTCAAGGTGACAGCTACGGTGCGCTACAGGCTCTTACCCGGATTCCCCAATACGCTGCGGAGTATCGGGGAAAGGTGCGACTCGTCTACATAGACCCTCCCTTCAATACTGGTCAGGCATTTGAGTACTACGATGACTCGCTTGAGCATTCTGTATGGCTGACAATGATGCGAGACCGGCTATTGATGATCCGCGAACTCCTGGCTCCGGGAGGGTCGGTGTGGGTGCACCTGGACGACGCGGAGATGGCGTACTGCCGAGTGCTCATGGATGAGATCTTCGGGCGTGGAAATTTCGTGGGCACCGTCGTGTGGCAAAAGATCCACGCCAGAAACAATTCGGCCCAGCATCTATCTGCGGTCCACGACTACCTTCTTGTGTATGCCCGTTCCAAGAGCGAGCTGACCTTCAACCGCATTGATCGTACTGAGTTGAGCGACCAGGAGTTCTGGAATCCCGACGATGACCCACGCGGACCGTGGCGCAGATCTGATCTGACAGCCTCACATTCCTACGAAGATGGGCGCTATGAGGTGGTTGGACCGCATGGGGATGTGTTCTCCCCACGAGGCAACCGGTGGTGGTCGTGCTCCCAGGCGACCTTTGAGTCGTTGCGGAAGGATAATCGGATATGGTGGGGCAAGACCGGTCGTACCTTTCCGTTCAGAAAGCGATTTAAGTCGGAACTTGGGGGATTGGTTCCCACTACCTTCTGGTTGCATGACGAGGTGGGGGATAATCGTCAGGCCAAAGGCGAGGTGACGCGACTATTCGACCGGTCGCGTATCTTCTCCACTCCGAAGCCTGAGGCTCTACTTAAGCGGGTGATCGAGATTGCCAGCGATCCAGGGGACGTGGTCGTCGACGTTTTCGCGGGTTCAGGGACGACTGCGGCCGTGGCGCACAAGATGGACCGACGCTGGATCACTGCCGAGCTACTGAAGGAAACGGCGGACACGTTCACTCGACCGCGCCTAGAGAAGGTCGTCTCGGGTGATGACCCGGGTGGAGTGACCAAGGCCGTGGGTTGGGCAGGAGGCGGGGGATTCAGGAGTTTAGAGGTGGCCCCGTCCGCGTTCGAGCTAGCCAAGGGTCGTGTATTCCTCGCGGAATGGGTGCAAGGTACGCACCTTGCCGCAGTCGTGGCGGCCCAACTGGGCTTTACGTATGACGGTGAGGCAAGTGGCCCTTTGTGCGGACGTCGAGGAAGGGCACGATTGGCCGTCGTCGACGGCGTGGTAGACGAGGTAGTAGCTCGTGGGGTTCTCGGGCATCTGGACGAAGGCGAGCGCGTAGTGCTGGTAGGTAGGGGCATTACCCCCGAGGCCGAGAGCCTCGTGAGCGAGTTGAGTCCCGGGTCGAGGGTGCTGAAGGCACCGCGTGACATCGTGCGCCGAGGGAGGGCTGTGCGGTGAGTTGGATCACCTACGACGCCGGGCTTATAGATGACATCGCCGCTAGGCTTGACCTTCGAAAGCCCAACGCCGACGCCATCCGTGCCGTTGCCGAGGCGATCGTTGACGGCAGCGGCATTGAGGTGGTCTGCGATCTGGCCACCGGCGTGGGCAAGACCTATATTCTCGCCGGTCTGGTGGACTATTTGGCAGCTCAGGGAGTCCGCAACGTCCTTGTGGTCACGCCAGGGACCACGATCCAGGACAAGACTGTCGCCAACTTCACTCCTGGCCACCCTAAATATGTGGCCGGCGCCGACGTCGAACCGCTTGTGATCACCTCTGACAACTTCGCCCGAGGTCAGGTGGGCGACGCGTTGCATGACGACACGGTCCCCAAGCTGTTCGTATTCAATGTCCAGCAGTTAATCCGCCCCACCGACAAGACGTCACGCCGAGTCCGCACCCAGGACGAGTTTATCGGGACCGGTCTCTACCAGCACCTCCAAGACGTAGACGATTTGGTGGTGATCGCTGATGAACACCACGTGTACAGCGCGAAGGCGAGAGCGTTCAATCAGGCGATCGATGACCTCGGCGCGCGGGCCGTGGTCGGTCTGACCGCGACCCCCGCTCAAGGGATTAAGCCCATCTTCCGCTATTCCTTGGCCGAAGCTATCGCTGATGGCTACGTGAAGGTGCCGGTGATCGTCTACCGTCCGGACGGACGCAAAGATGAGCAGACCGTCCTGACCGATGCCTGCCATCTTCTCCGAGTCAAGGACGCAGCCTGGACTACCTGGGCGCAAAGCCAAGGCGTACTCCCTGTCCATCCTGTGCTCTTTGTGGTGTGCCGCGATATCTCCGACGCCGAGCGAGTCGCCGAGCGGCTAACGTCCAACGATATGTTTCCTGGTGACGGCCAGGTTCTGACGATCACCTCACAGTCAAGCGAGGTCGCGCTGCGTGCGCTGGCCGCCGTGGAGGAACCCGATTCTCCCGTGCGCGTCGTGGTGTCGGTTAACAAGCTGAAGGAGGGCTGGGATGTCAAGAATATCGGCGTTATCGTTGGCCTGCGTGCCCTTGCTTCGGAAACTCTGACCGAGCAGGTCCTTGGCCGCGGGCTGCGGCTTCCATACGGGCGGCGAGTCGGGACGCCCATGGTCGACTCAGTCGATCTTGTCGCCCACGAGTCCTACAGGCAACTACTGGCCAACAAGGAAGCCCTACTGCAAAAGGTACTGCCCGTTGGTGGCGGAGAAGTAGACGAAGACCGCCCTCACTCCGCCTCCAAAGCTGATCAGCCGGGTGATGACGGTCAGCCCGCAAAGCAGGAAATCTTGAACTTCACCTCACGCCCACGCGTCATAGGTGACGATGTCGTAGATGGCTCTCTGCTGTTGCAGGTGGAGTCTATGGACGATGCCGTCGCTCAAGGCGAACGTGACAAGAAGGCCGTCTCCACTCTGCGGGCTAAGGTCACTGGTGCGCCCACGATCCGCTTTCCGCGACGGGAGCAGGAGATTCTCCCCGTACGGTTCTCCTTCAGCTACATCACAGATGCTGCCGCCCAAGCTGAGGGCTATGCCTACGGACATGAGTTCAAGGTCACGCTCGCCCGCCAGGCCGTCGAAGCGCAACGAGGCATCGACGGGACAGTAGGTGTGAATCTGAAGGCGGCGGAGTCTGTGGATGCTACGCAAAAGCGTATTCCGATATCCGCACTCCGTGACGACCTCTACGATCGGATCTGGAACAACGGTTACGCTGAGGAAAGCCTGCCCGAATCCCGCGCCGCTGAGCGTGTCGTCCGCGAGTTCCTGAAAGGCGCCGGCGTTACGGCTGAAGACCAGGACCATGAGTGGGGAGAGCTTCGAGCTCGCCAGGCTGCTATCGCTCTCGGTAAGCTGGTTAAGGCTGCTTACGACAATCGCAAGCTTCAGCCCACCTACGTCTTTCGCGCTGTCGACGTTCCGACTGTGCCACCACCGCCTATGCCGTCGAACGTTGTGAGCAAGTGGGCAAACTTCCGTAAAGACCTCTGGTACGAAGGCTGGGAACACTCTATCGAACCAGTTGCTTCTTTTGACGCCAAAAGCACCGAGTACGCCTTGGCTCACCTGTTCGACTCAAGCCCCAGTGTCCAGTGGTGGCTACGCAATTACGATCCCGGCCCCATCTGGATCGAACGGGACAACGGCAAAAAGTACTACCCAGACTTCATCGTCTTGGACACGAA
Source organism: Propionibacteriaceae bacterium (assembly GCA_036566085.1). Lineage (GTDB taxonomy): Bacteria > Actinomycetota > Actinomycetes > Propionibacteriales > Propionibacteriaceae > Microlunatus. The sequence goes on along the minus strand of DATCXA010000008.1, from coordinate 1,349 downwards.
CGGCACTTACTGGGTAGTTGAAGGAAAGGCCGACGACCGGGCCAATGACACCGAGGTACAGGACAAGAAGCGAGCCGCCGAAGACTGGGCACGCTTCGTACGCGACTACGGTGAGTTCGGCACCTGGCGATACATCTTTGCCACGGAGAGTATCATCAAAAACGCGAGAGGCATTTGGGAGTCCCTCCTTGCACTCGCCAAACCCGAATGAGGCGGCACGTGGCCCGACTTGCTGATGACTGCCTTCAAAGAACGAACACGAAGTCGTCGCGTAATCTGCCGCCTTGCCCTTGTTGCCGGGGTGGCACCTGGCTGCATGATGATGACGGGATCTTCCAGAACTCCGTCCAGGTCATGGAGCAGTAGATCAACGACGCCCTGAAGGATCTATAGCGAGGAGATATCAGCAGGGTCTGCAGGTCAGCCTGCGTGAGCGGTTGCGTCGTCTCATGGTCGCCGGTGCCGATGACGCCGCCCACGAAGTCCGACTCGTTGCCGGATGGCTGGATCAGCAGCCCGCCCTGCGTACCATTCTCGCAGAAGCCGAGCTTGCCGAACCAGGACTCTCTCTAGACGCTCTGGTGTCCGCTCTCCGGAGTGGCGGCGGGGGAATCGGCCGGCGCGGGTTCCGTTGGCCGAGCCAGACCGAGGCTGGCCGCGCAGTTCTAATCTGGGGGCTGATGCGCGACATTGCTGCGAGCGAAAGTGCAGGGGTAGACACCGCCCGGGTCGTTTTCGACTACGCGCACTCTGTCAGCCCGCTCTAATATCAACGATATGTGACGGGCGTTCGCCGAACGTATCCTGCGGCCTCTGTTCGACTACCTCGAGGAGCGGGTAGGCGAGGAAAGCAGCATGCTTTCCTCGCCGGAAAGGGCGCACTCGTGCTCGTGCCGCCGGGCTCCGGCTCATAGCGGGCGGGACATCACCCCCGCATCAGCGGGAAGCGAGACCCGGTGCGCGGGCGTCATCATGGCTTCTTCGCGACGGCGCCAAGGACCCAGGCCGGCATCGCGGGATCGAAGTCGACGTAGGCGGGCCTGCCGTCGAACAGCCGCCACTGGTTCACGAGCACAAGGCCCGGCTCGACGAGTTCCAGACCGGCCAGCCACGGCCGGACCTGCTCGACGTCCCGCAACACCATCCGGCCGCTGCTGACCCGGTAACCGGCATTGGCGAGGGGCACGTTGCCGCCCGGCGTGACCTGACTCACGACCAGATGGCTGCCCGGGGCCGCCCTGTCCATCAATACGTGGACCATTCCGGCGGGGTCCTCGTCGGAGGCGATGAAGTGCATCACCGATACGGCCAGCAGCCCGACCGGCCGGCGCAGATCCAGGTACCGGTCG
>DATCXA010000092.1:0-5476 GCA_036566085.1 Propionibacteriaceae bacterium | reverse complement strand
CAGTACTGGTGGATCGCGGCCATCGCGAGTTGCCGATTCGAGCCGATCATATTGGCAGCTACGTTCCGACGCGGACAGGCGAACACGTCAGCGTGCGACTGGCCGAGATTGACGGTGTTGATCAAGTCAGCATCGAACCGGCGGGCCACGTCCCCGAGGAGGCGTGATGCGCCACCTGTTGTCCGCAGCTGATCTTGATCGGAATCAGACCACTGAGATCTTGGATCTTGCCGAAGAGATGTCACTGGTGCAGGAACGTCCAGTCAAAAAGTTGCCGGCTTTGCGCGGCCGTACGGTGGTGAACCTGTTCTTCGAAGACTCCACTCGGACACGGTCCTCTTTCGAAATCGCCGGCAAGTGGCTGTCGGCTGATGTGATCAATATCAGCGCGAAAGGCTCTTCGACATCTAAGGGTGAATCGCTTCGTGACACCGTGCTCACCGTCGCAGCCATGGGCGTGGATGCGTTGGTGATCCGGCATCACGCATCGGGCGCGCCGTGGCAAGCCTCGCGCTGGATCGATGCTCATGTCCTCAACGCCGGCGATGGGACCCACGAACATCCCACCCAAGCATTGCTGGATGCCTTTACGATCCGGCGGCATTTCCGGCGTACGGTCCCTGACCAGGTGAGCTTCGACGGCAAGACAGTGGCCATCGTGGGAGACATCACTCACTCCCGAGTTGCCCGGAGCAACGTATTGCTGCTCACTACGCTGGGGGCCCAGGTGATCTTGGTCGCGCCGCCCACACTGCTGCCTTCCGGGATCGACAGCTGGCCGGTTGCGTCCTGCACCGACCTTGATCAAGTACTCCCCCATGCAGACATCGTGATGATGCTCCGGGTGCAGCGGGAACGGATGTCCGGGGGGTACTTTCCGACACCGCGCGAGTACACCATCGGTTATGGCTTGACCCGTCCGCGGCTGGAGGCCATGAAGCCCGGCGCAGCTATCTGTCATCCCGGACCGATGAACCGAGGCTTGGAAATCTCTGCGGATGCGGCCGATGCGGCCAACTCGTTGATCTTGGACCAGGTTGCGGCCGGCGTGTCGGTACGGATGAGCGTGCTGTATGAGCTGCTCGGAGGCTCAGAGTGACGGAGCTGCTCATTCGCGGTGCCGATCTGAACGGCCGCGGGCGGTCGAATCTGCTGATCCGCGACGGTCGGTTTGCGGACCCGTCGGACGCCGGCAGTGACGTAGACCGGCTTGATGCCGATGGGCTGATCGCGTTGCCGGGTCTGGTTGACCTGCACACTCATCTACGCGAGCCGGGACGTGAAGACGCTGAGACCGTGGAGTCAGGCACGCTCGCGGGCGCCCGTGGGGGCTTCACTGCGGTACTGGCGATGGCGAACACGACACCAATCACCGACACGGCGGAGGCAGCTGCGCATATAGCTGCGCTGGGTGCCCGTAGTGGTTATGCCGAGGTTGTGCCGGTAGGGGCTGTGAGCAAAGGCTTGGATGGCGTCGAGCTGGCTGAGTTGGGGCTGATGGCCCGGTGCAGCGCCGGCGTACGGGTGTTCTCCGACGATGGCCACTGCGTCTCGGACGCTCGCCTGATGCGCCGAGCGTTGGAGTACGTCCGGGCCTTCGACGGGGTTGTCGCGCAGCACGCGCAGGATCCGCAGCTTGCCGGGTCGGGGGCGTGCTGCCATGAGGGTGAAATCTCGGGGAAGTTAGGACTTTCCGGTTGGCCTCCCGCGGCCGAGGCCGGGATTGTCGCGCGAGATGTCCAGATCGCCGAGCTGACGCGATCCCGGCTGCACATCTGTCACGTGTCCTGTGCTGAGACCGTCGATGTCATTCGCTGGGCGAAGCAGCGCAGCATCAATGTGACGGCGGAAGTCGCGCCCCATCACCTCGCGCTTACCACGAGTGAGGTGCTCGGCTATGACCCGACGTACAAGGTGAATCCTCCGCTCCGGCCGCATGAGCATGTCGAGGCCCTTCGAGAAGGACTGGCGGACGGAACCATTGACGCTGTTGCTACCGATCATGCGCCGCATGCACGGCACGACAAGGAGCATGCCTTTGCCGAGGCCGCGTTCGGCATGCTGGGACTGGAGACAGCGCTTGCCGTAGTTGTCGAGACCATGATCAACCCTGGTCTGCTGAGCTGGTCCGAACTTGCGAACCGGATGTCGATCATGCCTGCCCACATCGCCCGGCTTTCGGGTCAGGGCCAGCCTCTCGCCGTAGGTGAGCCAGCCAACGTGGTTCTCGTTGATCCAAGCGCTCGCACGGTGGTCGACCGTGACGCCTCGGCCTCGCTGTCGCGCAACAATCCCTGGCACGGCCGCGAACTGCCCGATCCGGTGGTCACCACTATCTGGGCAGGTCGCGTCACCTACCAGAAGTCTTGACCACGCTGGTCGAATCACATACCAGAAGGCACAGTAATTCTGGGCTTGACTGGGCGGGTGGCAATAGCCACGCCAACCAGTGACAGTGCGCCACCGACAATCGCCAGCAGCGGCGGCACCTCATCCAGAAAAAGCCAGCCGAGCAGGATCGTGATTGGCGGCACCGCAAACGTGGTGACACCCAGCCTGCCCGCCGTCGTGTGTTTCAGCGCATAGGCCCAGGTGGAGAAGGCCAGCGCACTCGGCACCAGGCCGAGGTAGACGACTCCAAGGATTTGCAAGGGCGGCGCGGCAGCCATGTCGTGGAGCAATTGACCGGCGAAGGGCAGACAAGCAACCGTTCCAATCAGGCAGGCGAGCCAGGTCACTTGTAAGGCCGATACTCGCCGGAGCACCACTTTCTGTGCCACCAAGGCGATGGAATACGTTGTGGCGCTCAGCAGCACCAGCAGCACGCCTATGAGGTCGGCTTTTCCCGTACTTGTGCCAATCCCGATGATCAGAGTTCCCGCGAACGCCACCAAACCACCGATCACGAGCATGCGTGGAAAGCCCTCGCCGAGGAGGATGCCCGCAAGCACGCCAATCAGAATTGGCGCGAACTGAATCAGCATCGCAGCGGTACCTGCGTCCACGTGCTGCTCGCCGGCATTCAAGGCGACGCTGTAGGCAGCGAACCAGGCGACGCCTACCACAGCTGTCAGTGCCCATTCTCGGCCAGTCATCCGGACCAATTTGCGGCCGATCATCATGGCAGTAAGCGCGACGCTGGCCACGAGTAGCCGCCCGAGGCTGAGAGCTCCCGGGCGAATGTCGTGCGCCGCGTACCGGATCACTACGAAGGCTGAAGCCCAGGCGAGAACGGTGATTGCCACCGCAAGCAGAGTCCGCCACTCCCCCTCTGTTTTGATCTTGGCCTGTTTGATCTTGGTCTGTCGGCTCTCCTCCACTCTGCAAGCATGCTATAGGCCGCTGACACCCTGACAAGTCGGTATGGGATGGGAAGACAGACCTTAGGCTGAGGCACATGCCGGACTGGTTACCAGACAACCTCGCAGCACTGGTGGTCTTCAAGCCGATTCGCATCGTGCTCTTGATCATCGCGGCGTTCGTGCTGCGGCGGGTACTCCATCGCATGATCAACCGTTCAGTACGGAGGGCCGTCGACCGGCCGCTGACGTCGCGTAATCAGATGGCCCAGAAGCTGATCGATGCCACGACAGTATCCGCTGAGCGTCGCAAGCAACGCATTGAATCGCTTGGCTCCTTGGCAAGTAGCGCGGTGAGCTTCGTGATCTTTTTGGTCGCTCTTCTGATGATCTTGGCCGAGATGGGCTTCAACATCACCACGCTTGTTGCCGGCACCTCGGTGGTCGCCGTGACGTTGGCCTTCGGGATGCAGAGCATTGTGAAAGATCTGGTGTCAGGGGTCTTCATGCTGGTCGAGGACCAGCTCGGGGTCGGTGACTACGTCGACATGGAGAAGGCGTCAGGGGTCGTCGAGGCCATCGGCCTACGCGTAACGGAGCTGCGGGACAAGGACGGCACGGTGTGGTACGTCCGCAATGGAGAGATCGTCCGAGTCGGCAACTACAGCCAGGGCGGCCCGGGTGAGCCACCGGCCGAGGTCGAGCCTGAACCGGCGTGATCTTCGTTGCTGACTAACTCGCGAGCGTTGCCTCAACCGTGATCGTCGTGCCGGTGATCGCCTTGGAGACCGGGCAGTTCTTCTTGGCGTCTTGAGCGGCCTCCTCGAATTGCTCCGCCGTTATCCCTGGTACTACCCCTGTCACCGTGAGCTTGATCCCGGTGATATTCGGAGGGTCGAAGGTGACGTCGGCGCGCGTGTCAAGCGAGGTAGGCGGGTTGCCCCCGCGGGCGAGGTGGCCTGCCAACTGCATCGAGAAGCACGTGGAGTGCGCGGCGGCGATCAGCTCCTCGGGACTGGTCTTGCCATTCGGTTGCTCGGCGCGCGCCGGCCAGCTGGTCTCGAAGCTGCCGAGCCCGGATGAAATGAGCTCAACCTCGCCCTGGCCCTCGAATAGCGAGCCTTCCCAGTGTGCTTCCGCAGTCCGAACGGTGGCCATGAATGACTCCTCATTGATCGGTGTTAGGTGTACGCCGTCTCATCCTGCCAGCCTCTCGCTGCTGTGATGGAGAATGGTCGGGATGTCCGAGCAAGCACCTCTGCAGACCTTCTACGATGCCGTCGGCGGCCATGAGACCTTCGTAGCGCTGGTGAAGCGGTTCTATGAGGGTGTCGCCTCCGACCCCCCACTGCGTGCGCTCTACCCGGAACCTGATCTGGCCTCGGCCGAAGAGCGGTTGCGGATGTTCCTCGAGCAGTACTGGGGCGGCCCGACGACCTACAGCGAGCAGCGCGGGCATCCCCGGCTCCGCATGCGCCACGCTCCGTTCGCGGTGACTCCGGCGATGCGGGACCGCTGGCTCACTCACATGCGGGATGCAATCGAATCGATTGAGCTGACCCCGCAGCAGGAGCACGAGTTGTGGACCTACATGGAGCGGGCGGCGTACTCGATGGTGAATACCTTCGACGAGCATCCGGGCACGATGCCGGGCCTGAAGGTGTAGATCAGTCGCTGAGCCTGGTAGAGCACGTCCCGCGGGAACGGCCAGTTTCAGCCTCCCGCCCCGCTCCATGTGCCCAGCGCCGATCGCTGACCGGCGGTCAAGGGGGACACGCCGACAACGACCGTCCGCGCCGTCGCGTAGACCGTGTTCGATGTCGGATCGCTGATGTCGGCGCTCAGGGTGAAGGAGCGGTTTCCGATTGCTGAGACAGCGGTGCCGACCTCGTACTGATCGATCCTGAAATCGATCGGCTTCAGGTATTCCAGGTCCTGTCGGACCACCATCCAGACCGCCTCCGACTCCCAGCCCACAGTGTCGGTCACCAGACTGATCCTGGCTTCTTGGAGATAGTCGTAGTACTTCACGTTGTTCACGTGGCCGTAGGAGTCGACATCTGACCAGCGCACCGTCAGCGGATAGCGATGATGATTGGACGGAACGGGCACTCTCGGCAGTGGACGCAGCGGCTCGGCAGGGGCCAGGGCTCGGCCAAGCAACTCCCGCTCGTCAC
>DATCXA010000090.1:0-4219 GCA_036566085.1 Propionibacteriaceae bacterium | reverse complement strand
AAGTCGACTTCCTAGGTAAGAACCTGCAGCAGGCCGGTTTCAGTGGTCTTCAACTGACCGGCCCCGCGGGGCACAACAACATTGCGCCGTTCCCTGGCACTTTCTCGACCGGCCAAGACGACCGCCTACCCGGCCTGGTCGTTCTCACATCCACCACGAACAACACCCTCCCGGGCTTCGCCGGCCCAGGCACCAACCTGGCGAATCTGTTCAACCTCACCGGCATAACCAACCGGGATAAGAAAGAGACCGAGTTGTGGGACACCTGGATCGTGGGTGCGGCCATCGCCGGTCAGAACGTCAACACCACGCTCACCGTCGCGGTCATCGACGACCTCAATCACGACGGCATCTTCAACGATGCCCCGAATGTGGTCCCCGATCTGAACCACGACGGACGCATCGACGCCAACGATCTCAAGCTGCTGGGCGTCACGTCCAACATCGTCACCGTGCCGTTCCGGATCAACGGCGCCCCAGCCTCACCCTGATGCTGCGGCGCGCCGTGCCGACGCCCAACCCACGAGCCGATCAAATCAAGAAACTTACCTAGGGAACCCGGGGGGCCGCCGCGTCGCGGCGGCCCCGGCCACGCCGTCAGATCGCGGTTCAAAACGGCCGAGGCAGTATTCGCAGCTACTCGGTCAGGACCGGCAGCCGGCGCGCGGTCACCATTGCCGGGGTCAGCGACCTCGCCGGCGACGAACCCTTGGTGGACAACGATGATCCATGGATCAGCAGCGAAACTGATGTCGCGTTGACACATCGGATGTCGACTCAACGCGTCTGCCTGATCGATCCGACGCGTTCGGCGTCACCGTTCTTCGCCTGGGTGACGGGAGCGTGATTGCCATGTTCGACGGCGCAGTGATCAGATTGCGGCTTTGCCGGCGTTGACGGCCCGGCCGCGGTCAGTCTGGTGGCAGGCGTAGATGCCAACGCGCTGTACGTGGCGCCGCTCGAACGAGCCCGTCAGCGGATCGTCAGATTTCTAGCCCGGTGCTTGGCATCTACTGGCGGCCACTGATCGGTCCACATGCGATAGGTGCGCGCATGATCCGAGCGACGCGAATCACACGCGGAGCCCGTCAACACCGTCCGCATTACCGCCGTTACCGAGAACCCCGCCGGTCGTCTTCTCAAGCACAGAACGTCGTCGATGGCTTAGGAAACGGTTGGTCATCCTCGTATCGACGTCGACCGCGATGGCAATGACGTCACGGGCGGCATCGTCGGGGGAGCGGGGTGGGAGCAGCGCGAGTGTCCGAACTGGTTCCTACGGCGTCCGGTTTGCGGTGAACTGACTCCAACGGTTCCTACTGACCTGCGGTGCCTCGTGTTTGGGCAGGTCATGGGTGTTGGTGGACGGTCACTGACACCCTCCTTTTCGGCAGTTTTCATCGGCCATCCACGATGTTAGATACCGCCTGACCTGGGGCTTCTTGATCGAGGCGATCGAAACGGGCGAGCGTGCGCCGATCCCTTACAGGTGGGAGCAGATTGGGAGCAAGCACGTGACCTCTTCCCAAATGCAAAGGAGGTCAGCAGGCTCAGCGGTGAGCGGGTTGCTGAACAGGGTTGCGGTCGATCCTCTGGGGGCTCGCAAAGGCGGTACGGTTGCGATGCGACTACTCGTTGATCATTCCACCTAGGATTGCCCAGCGTTGGACCCATGCAGCCGCCAGATCAATCACGTCCGGCAGATTCAACGGCTGCTGACCGGCGAGCAATGTGGACTCTGGCCGTCGTAGCGGGTAGGTGTAATCGGCAAGTAGACCGCCGGGTGATTCTCGCCGACGATGCGCATCCGCTCCAAGTGCACCCCAGGTGCGTTGCCGACTGGCAGTCGGCGCAAGCGTTCGCCCGGCGGCTGCGGCGAAGTCTTGATCACCTCGGTGCTCTCGGCGGTGATCACCGCGTCGAAGATCGCCGTAAATTTGGTGTCGCGATCAGCGCCCTCACAACAGGCCGACAACGACATCGAACTCCGATAGAAGATCAAACCTCCATCGCCTACGAGCGCGCCAATCGCTAGGCCAAGCCGCTGCTCGTTGTCGCTGCGACACGAAGGGCTCCGGTGTAGTCGAGTCGCTCACGGCGTACATCCTGACACTAATGGTGCGGCCGCCGGCGGAGCGCTCACGTCAAGTTTGCGCCTATGTGAGCACCTTCAGCAGTGCTGCTGTTGCACTGAGCAACGGAGCACCCACTTCGCCGAGGGTCTTGGCGATCTGGACGAGGCGGGAAACGGCACGGCGCTGGTGGGCGGAATCCTGTCCGGCATCTTTCAGCTCTTCCGCCGCCTGCTCGATCTCATCCTCCTGTAGTAGATCGAGATATGGCCTGATGCCGTCAACGGCTGCCAGCACTGCGTCAATCAGCTCAGCTGGTGGTCCGGCGGCGCGGAAGGTGTTCTGCGAGACCTTGTTGTGAGATCCGAACACGCCCGAGGCGCTGGCGTGGAAGTGATAGCTGGTGGTCATGGAGGCTCGCTTTCGGCTGCGGTGGGCACGCTCGACGTCCTCGGCACCGCGGCGTTTGAGGGCGTAATGCCATCCGTTTGCTTGAATGCGCCCGATCTTGGCGAGGCGGTCGGCCGCCACCTCGAGCTGGGTCGCGGTCAACGCCACCTCGTGGAGAAGCGCCCCGTACTCGATGAAGATGCCGGGTCGGCCGTTGGTGAGGTCGTACATGTCCTGCAGAAAGCGCAGGTCACGCTTGAGCAGGGTTTCCATCGGGGTGATTTCTAGATCGACGAACTCGGGCTCGACTTCGACTACGTCGTCGGAGCTGTCTACTCCTGAATCGTCCCGCCTGTGGCCAGGGCCTGCGATACATAAGTACAGCCACAGTGCTGCCGCGACGGCGCATAGCGGGATTGTCCAGTCCAGCAATGGCATGCTGTGCTGGAGCCAGGACCACGCGGCCACGGCGCCGAGACCGAGCATGACCACGCGCGACAGTGCGGCAAACCGCATGCCGATCCAGTTGAGGTAGAGAGCGGACGTAGAAGACCATGAAGCCGAGGATGACCAGGACCAGGATGCGCGTGCGGTAGTCCTGGTCTTGGGCGAACGCTGCAGTGACGAACGCAAGCCCCGCGACTGCGAGTACGCCCCGCAGCCATCCATCGGTCCCGAGGTAGATCGTGAAACCTAGCAGCATGACGCCAGCGAGCGCTGAGAGACCTTCGCTGCGCACCCAGCCCATGCGCAGAGGGTAGTTGTTTGGTGACAGCCTTGGCCAGATTTCATCGACGAGCACGATTCCATCGTTGGTTGACTAGCGTTGACAGCAGTCCGCCCGGCGCGGCGATGTACTTCCACCGCCCTCGCCCGATGAACGAGTGTCGATGCGCGAAGGGTGTCGACACGCACCCACATGTCGTGCTCGTGTCGAAGCGCCGGGACCGGCACGCTGCCCGCCGCATCTTCAGCCGCGCGTTGACCACGTTGAAGGTGACACCGACCAGGTCGTCACCGACGCCGCGCCGGTCTACCCCCGGGTCCTCGAGGAACTGGTGCCGGCGGCATGGCATCACGTGGAGCAGTACGCGAACAACCGGATCGAAGCTGACCACAGTCGCCTCAAACAGCGGCTGCGTCCGATGCGCGGCCCGCGCACCGACCGCACGACCCAAGTGATCATCGCCGGGATGGCGTTCATGCAGAACCTTCGCCGCGGCCACTACGAACTGGCCACCGAACTCGGCCCCTGCGGGCGGCAGGCAGGGCGGGCGCCAGCCAAGCGGTCGTCTGGTCGCTGGCGTGGCCTATTACCGACGTCGCCGGAGAATGGCCGCCGCGACCACGGCGACGACGACCACCGCCATGCAGCACAAAGACACGACGATCACGTGCCACGGCCTCAGCGTGTTCATGGCCGAGGACTGTAGCAGCTCCTACCCCTGGCCGTGACAGCAACGCTCGACAGCAACAGACGCAGACGAGAGCACAGGCGATAACGGTCATGCTGCGCCATGAGCTGCGATCGACTACGGCAAAAGACGTTTCTAGACGCCATGACCGAGGCTTGTAATCGGAGGGTTCATCGGAGCAGCGATCGGGTGCTCGGCAGGCTCGCGCCCGGAGGGCGGATCGACCGCACACGGGAGCGGGATCGACGGACGGTGACATAGGAGCGTCCGCGGCTCTACGCTATCGGCATCTTCGAGAAGGGCGAGAATGGCGACGGGGGACGCGGTGAGGACGGTCGTGAA
>DATCXA010000078.1:0-2125 GCA_036566085.1 Propionibacteriaceae bacterium | reverse complement strand
AGCGGCACCATCAAGACACCCCAGTCCTGTCCCGCCGCGACTTCGAACGGCGCAGGATGCAAGAGCGGGAGGCGAACCCGGGGGCCCGCTGCTGCTGACAAACGGGAAGCCTCATCGATGAGCCTGGTCGGGGAGAGCTTCGACCAACGGCGCTGATGCTCGTTGGAGGGTCGATGCAGGGTCTGATGTTCGACAGCCAGCTGTTGTTGCACTCGTTGCTGTGGCGCACCGAGCGGCTCTTCGCCAAGAAGGAGATCGTCACACGGCTCGGGCCTGGCGAGTACCACCGCTACACCTACCAGGATTTCGGCAAACGGTCGCGGCGCCTCGGCGACGCGCTGAAGAAGCTCGGACTCGCGCCGGGCGAGCGTGTGGGCAGCCTCGCCTGGAACACCTACCGCCATCTGGAGACGCACTTCGCAGTGCCGGGGATCCAGTCCGTGCTGCATACGATCAACTTGCGGCTTTCGCCGCGGCAGCAGAAGTTCACGATTGACAAGGCCGAGGATCGGTTCCTGCTCGTCGACGTCGATCAGCTCGACCTGGTCGCGGAGCTGCTTGACATGGGCCTGCCCAGCGTGGAGCGCGTCATCGTGTACGCAGATGGGCCGGTGCCCGAGCATCGGATCGAATTGCCCGTGCACTCTTACGAGGAGCTCCTGGCCGACGCCGACGAGAACGTCCAGTTCGCGGAGTTCGACGAGAAATCCGCCGCAGCCATGTGCTTCACCAGCGCCACGACCGGCGACCCGAAGGGCGTCATCTACTCCCACCGGGCGATGGTGCTGCAGGCCATGTGCCTGGCGATGCACGACAAGCTGAACATGAGCGAGAGCCAGATCTGGCTCGAGGTCGCCCCGATGTTCCACATCAACGGCTGGAACATCCCGCACACCGCACTGCTGCAGGGCGCCACCCTCGTGCTGCCCGGCGCACACCCCAGCCCTGCCGACTACGTCGACATCATCGAGGAACTCGGCGTCACCGGCATGAACGCCGCAGTCACCATCGGCACCATGATCCGCGATGTCGTTCGCGCGAGCGACCGCCCGCGGAACCTCTCCACACTCGACACCCTCTGGCTCGGCGGCCAGGCTCCGTCCAAAGCCATCATGAAGTGGTTCAACGACGAGTACTCCACAGAGGTCATGCAGGGCTACGGCATGACCGAGAACTCCCCACAGATCTGCTTCTTCGCGCTCAAATCTAACCTCGCAGGCGGCACCGAGGACGAGATCTACTCGCTGCGCCAGACCCAGGGCCTGCCCCTCCCGCTGCTCCAGATCAAGATCGTCAACGCCGAGACCGGGGAGGAGTTGCCCTGGGACGGCGTCAGCATGGGCGACTTCCACGTCCGTAGCCCGTTCACTGCCAGCGAGTACTACCGCGACGACCGCACCAAGGACTCCATGATCGACGGCTGGCTCAAGACCGGCGACGTCGGCTGCATCGACCCCGAGGGCTACGTATTGCTCAAAGACAGGTCCAAGGACTTGATCAAGTCCGGCGGCGAGTGGATCTCCACCATCGACCTCGAGAACGCCCTCATGCTCCACCCCAAGGTCGGCGAGGCCGCGGTCGTGGGCATCGAGAACGAGAAGTGGCTCGAACGACCGCTGGCCTGTGTCGTTCCCACCGACCCGTCGATCACCGAGGACGAGTTGCGCGAACACCTGCTCGCGCACGGCTTCATCAGGCTCTGGATCCCGGACACGTTCCTGTTCGTGCCCGAGGTCCCCAAGACCAACATCGGCAAGTTCGACAAGAAAGCCATCCGCGGAGTGATTGCCGACGAGGGACTGGAGCTGGCCCGGACCAAGCTCGGCGCGACCGGTTCCTGAGCAGCACAGATTCAACCCACATCAACTCGACGGGGACCGATGTCTGACTCCGACAAGATCAAGCTCACACGGTCCTGCCCACCGAGACCATGCATGCCGACCTGACCTGGCTGCTGATCAACCCGGCCAACATGGCCACGAAGGACCAGCCGGTGAAGCAGAAGGACTGGGTGGAGGTCCCCACCCATGTCGTCCGTATCGAGCACCCCTAGCGGAGGGAAGCTGATCTGGGACTCCGGCGTCCCACGGGACTACCTGCCAGGCCCGGACGTCCGGTTCGCGAC
>DATCXA010000054.1:0-2428 GCA_036566085.1 Propionibacteriaceae bacterium | reverse complement strand
GGCGGCACGAACAAAGGTCCGGCCACGGAACGGTTGCCGTACCGCCATTGCCGCGAGTACGCCGAGGAAGATCACCAGTACTACCGAGCCAAATGTGTAGATGAAAGTGATCACCAGGCTGGACCAGAATGCGCTTGAGCCCAGCACCCGCTCGTAGTTGGCCAGCGTCAGCGGCTCAAAGAAGTCGGCCCGACCAATCTGGATCAGCCGCATCCGCTGAAAAGAGAGCAAGATCGACCACAGCAGTGGGAAGATCACGATCAACAACACGACGAGCAGCGTGGGCGACATCAGCCACAGGCCGAGGCGTGCGTCCCGCTGGGTAAGCGTTACACGCTTCCTGGTTGTCGCGGTACCAGTGGGGGGTTGTTCTGTCTCGGTTACCGTTGTGGACACGGCGCTCCTTGTTGTCGTACGTTCCCGGCGTGTCGGGCCGGCCAGCTTATTGATCTCCCTGGCCGGGGGAGCTGGGGGTACTCCCTGGCCAAGGAGATCTCATCGGCGCCGTTAGCCGCCAAGATCCTTTTGGACCTGTTCGGCACCCTTTTGGGCTTCGTTCGCCGCGTCGGCGGCGCTAGCGCCAGAGTTGAGCATCTTGGCCAGGGCCTGAGGTACCACGTACTGCTGCGCGACGGCGGCTGCCAGAGCTCCCTGATTCTGCGGGAGTCCCCATCGCTCGAAATTCCCCGAGCTGGCGACGATGGTATTCAAGACCTCGGCTGGATAGATCGTGGTAAGGGGCTCCCTCTTGTCGACCCCGGCGCTGAGCTTGATCCAGCCATCGGAGTATTCCTTGGGATTGCCTGAGGTGCCGGAGCGAGCCGGCATCTTGCCCTCGGGCGCGATTCCCAGCCAGGGCAGATAGCCGTCGCTCATCATGTAGGTGACGAAATCCTTGGCTTTGGGGTTGGCATCCTTCAGCACGTTCCAGGAGACGACCTCGCCCCAGGCGGCCGGGTTGGGCCCGCTGGGGCCCTGCATCTGGACAAGGATCCCCGTGTTATTGGCAAGCCACTGAGGATCTTTTTTGCACTGCGGGCAGGTCGGCAGCGCGTCATTACGCAGACCGGCCAGCTCGTCGAGCAAGAAGGAAGACCAGATCACCATGGCAGCATTCCCGGCGAAGTACGTGGCTCGGGTGGTATCGGCGTCCTGGTTGCCCTTGGTAGAGGTCTCCTTGATCAAGTTGGCGTAGAAGTTGAACGCCTCCTGGCACTGCGGGCTGTTCAGCGTGATCTTGGCGCTATCGTCGACCAGCTGGCAGCCGTTGGCCAGTGCCACCCACTCGAACGTCTGATTTGTGAACGAGTCTGCCGGTGCCGTGGCGGCCACGATGCCGGCCATCTTGCCCTTGTGCAGTTCCTTGGCGGCGTTCGTGATGTCGTCGTAGGTCTTGGGCTCTGGTATACCCGCAGCCTTGAAGAGGTCCTTCCGGTAGAAGAGCAGATTGGAGAATCCATCACTAGGTACGGCGATCTGTTCCCCATCGACACTGGTCAGTTCCAGAGTGCGCTTGAAGAACGTGTCGGGACCCAAGCCATCCACGATCTCCTTTGCTGCATCGGGATCGACCAGATCGTCGGTACGCAGCTGGTTCATCCCGTCGAGGGAGAGAGCGCCGATGACGTCAGGCAGGTCATTGGCCGCGGCCGCCGAGGTCAGCACCGTCGTGAGTTGATCTGCAGAAACCGCTACCAGCTTCACCTTGGTTCCGGACTTGGCGGACCAGGCATCCATGATCTTTTGCTGTGCCGTGACCCGCTCCGCAACGTCTTCGGTGGTCCAAACGGTCAGGGTGCCCTCGTCTTTTGAGCCGCCCCCGCCGCCCTGGTCGCCGCCGCTGCTGCCACCACCTCCTCCGCAGGCTGCCAGGGCCAGCATGGCGGTGACTGCGATGCCTGCCAGGAAATGTGATCTGCGCACTTCGAAGCTCCTTCACTGGACGAGTTGCTCGGTTGCCCGGGAGTGGACATTGAGCGCTCGCGGGCGTCGCGGCACCGGCACCGCACTTCCGCTCATCAAATCGCTAATTAAGACCGATGGCAAGACTTAAATCAGAACGGGTAAGACAAAATTAAATAACAGTCGTAGTCTGTCGCCTGGGAAGAGAGGGATCACGTGCCGTCGAGTCTCAACAGCGCGGGCGAGCTCCTACAGCTGTTCCGAACCGGTACGGTCGCCACGCGCGGCGAGCTGCAACGGGTGACCGGCCTGGCCCGCTCGACGCTCACCGCCCGCATCGACGCGCTGCTTGCCGCCGGCTATCTCACCGAGGACGGGAGTGTGGTTGACCTGCGCCGCGGCCGTCCATCCACCCGGCTACGGGTCAACGATCAAGCCACCACTGTTCTGGTTGCCGACCTTGGAAGGACCCATGGCCGGCTCGCGGTCAGCACAGCCGCCGGCGACGTGATCAGCGAGACGGTGA
>DATCXA010000036.1:0-6419 GCA_036566085.1 Propionibacteriaceae bacterium | reverse complement strand
ATGACGCCATGGGTGAGGCTCAGACTGTGCTTTGGCAAATTCAATCTGTACCCCGTCTGACGTCATTTTCTCGACCGGCACGTAGTAGCTGTGGCCTCGCTCGACGATTGCGGCCAGGTTTCCTTCGGGAGTCCACGGTGTGATGCGTTGCGCCCAAGCCAACGAGCTCAAGGGTCCGATTCGTACGAACGAAACAACAACGAACGCAAGCAGGACGCCAATCGCGCCTGCGGTATGTCGGGTCACCACACCGAGACAGCAGCCAACCACGGCCAGCCCGACGACGGCCAGCACGCCGCGCGCTCCCATTTCGGCAAGATCTCGTAGCGACTCGATCGCAGAGTTATGGAATCGGGCCAGCACAAGGGCGGCGACGACCACGAGCGCGGCACCCAAGGCGCCAAGCAGCGCTGCAAACCCGATCATCGTGAGCAGCTTCGACCAGAAGACAGGGCCGCGTCGGGGGACGAAGGTCAGCCAATTGGAAATCGAGCCGGAGCTGTACTCAGCGCCGACAAAGCTTGCGCCGATCATGAAAGTCACCAAGGAGACCAGAACGGTCGATAGCTCAAGTGATGTCCTGGCAGCTTCCTTGAACGGCGTTGGTTCCACACTGAAATCGTTCAGTGTGGGCTCCGGTACGGTGCAATCCTCTGCGGTGCCGCTGGTGTCACGGCAGTCCTGTTCGTATTTCTCATGGTTGTCCACCCAGTCCTTGTGGGACTGCTGGTACGCCTGCTCTGCCACGGCGAGTTGTTCGCCGGTCAGCGGCGAAAGTGAGTCGTTGACCACCAGCTGGTAACCGCCGAGCCCGAGCAGCAATGCCAAAAGAGCAATGCCGGTGAATCGCCGACTGAGAAGCCTGCTGACTTCGGCCGAGAGGAGCCGTATCATGACCCTCTCGTCCGATCTGCTAGCTCCGATCGGCTGGACCGTTGAGATTGCGGCTGCCGGCGTCTTTGTGGCTGGTACTGGCCTCCCTGGCGCCGACGTTGTTCGGGTTGCCGGCGCTGCTGCCGAGTCCCCGGCTGATCCCCGCCCGTCAAATTCAAGAAAACCGATTCCAGGTCCGGTTGGATCGGCGTGAGCTCGGAAACGTACAGACCTTGGTCAGCAAGCAGCCGGGTGATAACTGCCAGGTCCAGCCTCTGATCACTCAGACTGACTTTGAGCAGTCGACTGGCCAGCGGCTCGACGGCGAAGCCTGATGCCGTGAGCACCTCGCTGGCCCGCAAATGATCTGAAACACCGACCTGTGCCGACAACTGTCCGTTGGCGGCAAGGATGTCACCGACATTGCCTTCGGCAAGCAGCCGGCCACGACCAATGATCGTGACCGTGTCAGCGATCTGCTGCACTTCAGTAAGAATGTGGCTCGAGACGAGCACCGTCTTTCCGTGTCGCGCCAGGTTCCGCATCATGGTGCGGATCTCGTGAATACCCGCTGGGTCCAGGCCGTTGGTCGGCTCATCGAAGATCAACAACTCGGGGTCCTTGAGCAGCGTTGCGGCTATCGCAAGGCGCTGTTTCATGCCAAGGGAATAGTGACGAAACTTGTCCGTACCGCGACGGCCTAAACCCACCGCGTGGAGCACTTTGTCAACGCGACGACGCGGTGCGCCAATCGCGCGGGCGATGAGCTCCAGATTCTTCTGACCAGAAAACGCCGGAAAGAACTTGGGCTGCTCTACGACGGCGCCCACCCGGTCGATGATCTGATTGATAGCCAGCGGCACTTCGTGGTCGAAGATTCGAATATGACCGGAGTCTGCAGTGATCAATCCGAGCAGCATCCTGATAGTGGTTGTCTTCCCTGAGCCGTTGGGGCCGAGAAAGCCATGGACTCCGCCGACCGGCACCCGCAAGTCGAGCCCGTCAACGGCGGCGCGTTTGCCGCCGCGGGTGCGATACACCTTCCTCAGGCTGTACGCCTCGATGGCGTAATCAACGACGGGCGGCGCGACGACGGCCCGACGGCGAACGCTGGCAGCCGACGTCTGCAGGTCAGGCGGCACCGACTGCAACCCTCGGAGGGGTTGTGTCCGGCGCTAACCCGATATCGGGGGACTGGACGTATTCCTCGAAGGCCAAGTAGCGCTGCAGATGCGGAATGAGCGCGCGTGCCACCTCGGTAACCGCGATGTGGCTGCCGATCTCGGCGGCCATCGATGTCACGCCGACCCCCGTCAGTCCACACGGAATGATCCGGTCGAACGCCGATAGATCTGGATCGACATTGAGCGCAAAGCCGTGCATCGTCGTGCCAGCTGCAACCCGGACTCCGATGGCAGCGATCTTGCGCTCCGGTCGGTGATCATCCGCGGCGAGCCAAACCCCCGAGCGGCCACGGATCCGACCGGTGCTCAGGCCGTACCCAGCAAGCATGGCGATCATGGCCTCTTCGAGCCGACGTACGTAATCCACAACTAGTGCCGCCTTCGGCAGCCGCACGATCGGGTAACCCACTAGCTGGCCCGGACCGTGCCAAGTGATCTTGCCGCCGCGGTCGACGTCGACCACTGGCGTACCGTCGAGAGGCCGTTCCTGAGGCTCTGTCCGCTTACCAGCGGTGTAGACGCTCGCATGCTCTAGAAGCAGCACCGTGTCCGTCCGATTGCCGGCTGATACCTCGGCGTGAATGGCGCGCTGCAGATCCCAGGTGGCCTGGTAGTCGAGGCGTTCGCTACCCAACCCAAGATCGACGAACTCCAGTGCCATGGGCTGAGTCTAATGTCGTGCCATCCGCCCCAACGCGGAGGCGACAACGTCGTTGACGGTGGGGTCGCTGAAGACGAAGCCACTGTCGGAAAGTCGCTTGGGGATCGCGTACATGTCCCCGACTAGCTGACCTGCCAGCTCACCGAGAGCGGTGCGGATGATCGGAGCTGGGGCGACAAGGAACCGGGGCCTATGCAAGGCCGCCGCTAACGCATCGCTGAATTCCGCATTGGTAGCGGGCTGTGGAATGGTCAGGTTGTACGGGCCCGAGGCTTGCTCATTGCTTGCCGCCCAGTGCACGACTGCCAGATAGTCGCGGAGACTGATCATGGGCATCCGCTGGCGGCCGTCGCCGAATATGGTCCCGAGGCCACAGGACCAGGCCAGTTTCATGAGAGCGAACGACCCGCCGCTGGAGTCCATCACGGGGCTCGCGCGGAGGATCACGACCCTGACCCCGGCATTGGCTGCCGGCTCAGTGGCCGCCTCCCATTTTGTCGTCACCTGCGCGAGGAAATCGGCAGCCGCGGGTGAGTCCTCGGTGTACGGCGCGGTTCCGGAAGTGGTTCCATAGCGC
Source organism: Propionibacteriaceae bacterium (assembly GCA_036566085.1). Lineage (GTDB taxonomy): Bacteria > Actinomycetota > Actinomycetes > Propionibacteriales > Propionibacteriaceae > Microlunatus. Next base: position 3,124 of record DATCXA010000036.1, on the reverse strand, counting down.
GCTATGCCGCCTACGTGAATGAGAGTTCGTCGGGGGCCGCCGGCCTGCGCAGCAAGGGCGCGCGCCACCGTGCTCGTGGTATCGACACGTGAAGCGAGGATTTGCTCTCGTCGCGACCCAGTCCAAGGCAATGGCGCCACGGGTACGCCGCCAAGGTTCACCACGACGTCGACGCCGTCGAACGCGGACATGTCTATTTCGCCTGAATCCGGATCCCACCAGAACTCCGTCGAGGTCGCCGGCTTGCGACGCACCAGTCGGACGACGGGCTCACCCTCACTCGCGAGTCGCACCCTGATTGCCGTGCCCAAAAACCCCGATGCCCCTGCCAGTAACCACTTCATGAGCAATGCCTGGTAGCTGGCCGCCAGAGACTGAGCTCAGCGCTCAAGGCGCCCTCCTTCAGCCATCCCTTGCGTGTGTGCTGACGCCGAGTACCTGATCATTCCGCCGAGTGCCGCGCCTTGTCGCTCGTGGGGTGCAGGGGTGGGGTTGGACCACCTTCGCCGTCGGCCATGGCATCCATGACCTCGCGTAGCGCATCGGCACCGGAGTATTGCGGCTGCCAGCCAAGCTCATCGCGGATTCGGCTCGTATCCAGCGTCGGGAGCGAAAGGAACAATTTGAGCAGCGACTCGTCCGAGGGGATCAGTCGCAGCCGCCACGCGCCCGCCATCGCGGCCGAGACCGCCTGCTTCGGCACCTGCACCGCACGTGCTTCCATCAGTTTGCCGAGGGCTTCCCCGTCAATGATCGGATCCGCCGCGACGTTGTAAGCACCGCGGGCATCGCTCAATAGGGCCAGCCGGTAGGCCTCGCCAGCATCCTGGCCGTGCATGGCTTGGAACCGTAGGCCGGCGGGGAGCGGGACGATCGGCAGGCGCCCTGGACGGAGCAACGCCCGTGGCACCAGTGGCCCGGCGAAGATCCGCCGCTGTTCGCTGGCCGATGACCGCTTGAAGATGAAACACGTACGCATCCGCACCACCCGAATCTCCGGGTGACGCAATTCGTAAGCGTCGAGGTAGCGCTCCAGGTAGGCCTTCTCCCGGCCGTAGGCTGCAGTGGGCGTGCTGTGCGTCGGCCAGCTTTCGTCCACGTGCCTGCCGGCTCCCGGTGAATAAGCGGCGAGCGAGGATGCATAAACGATGGTCCGGACGCCTGCATCGGCCGCAGCCTGCAGAGCGTTCATGCTGCCGAGCACGTTGACGTCCCAGGTCGCTAACGGACGGCGTGTTGGCTGGAAAGCCCACGTCAGTAGTACGAGAGCGTCAGCGCCCTGGAGATGTTGCGCGACCTCTGGTGTCCGCACGTCGGCTGCTTCGAACCGGGTCTTCGCCGGCCGCCATGACGATGGAGTCCGGCGGGCGACTCCGACGATCTCCGTAATGGCGGGCTCTGTAGCGAGAGCCTCGACGACACTCGTCCCGACATTTCCGGTGGCACCGAGGACGACAACCTTCATGGGCTTCCTCTCAGATCGGTTTTGGCTTAATCCGGTCTCAAAGCCCGAATTCGGCGCCGAAGTCGCCCTCCTCTAGCCGCGCCTTGAGCGTGCTAAGGAACTGGGCTGCCTCCGCGCCGTCGATCAGCCGGTGGTCGTAAGACAGCGAGAGGTACATCATGTCGCGGATCGCGATTACCTCGCCCAAGCGTGCGTCCGAGATCACCACTGGCCGTTTCACCAGCGCGCCGGTACCCAGAATCGCGACCTGAGGTTGGTTGATGATCGGGGTGTCCATCAAGGTACCCGCTGACCCGTAGTTCGTGATCGTAAACGTCCCGCCGATCAACTCGTCCGGCGTGACCTTGTTCTGCCGAGTACGCGCCGCCAAGTCGGCGATCCGCTTGGCCAGCCCGGAAATGTTGAGATCACCCGCGTCCCTGATCACCGGAACCAGCAGACCCCTTTCGGTCTGCACAGCAATGCCGAGGTGTTCTGCGTCCGGATAGGTGATGGTGCGCTCTTCAGTGTCGATCGTGGCGTTCAGCTTTGGATAGCTCTTCAGCGCCTCGACTGCCGCTGTGGCGATGAACGGCAGGTACGACAGGGTTGCGCCTTCACGTTTCTTGAAATCATCTTTGACCTTGGCGCGGATTTGCGAGATAGCTGTCATATCCACCTCGACCGTGGCAGTCAGTTGGGCGGCCACCTGGAGGGACTCCACCATGCGCTTAGCAATTGTCTGGCGGAGCCGCGACATCTTCTCGGTCGTACCACGCAGCGTGCTGATCTCAGCTGCTGGCGCCTGGGGTGGAGCGCCCGCGGCAGGTTCTGCCTGAGCTTCTGGCGCGGGCTCCTCTGAAGCCTGAGCGGCAGCGGCCTGCTTGGCAGCCTCGGCGGCAGCCAGCACGTCTTGCTTGCGGATGCGGCCACCCACACCCGTCCCGTTGAGTGATGCGAGATCGACGTCATGTTCCTTGGCGAGCTTGCGTACCAGTGGCGTCACATAGGTGGAGTCCGAGTCACTGACCGTTGGTCTCGCAGCGGATGTGGCGCCCGCTGGGCTGCGCTGTTCTGGACGTCCGTCTTCCTTTGCGCCCGGTGCCGCGACCTTGGGTTCAGATTCTGGCTGCGGCTCCGGCTCAGGCTCTGCTTCCGGCTCCGGTTCGTGTTCGGCTTCCGGCTCCGGCTGGGGCTCGGGTTCCCGCTGGGGCTCGGGTTGCGGCTCAACCTCGGGTGCCGGCTCGGGCGCCGCCTCCGGTGGAGACTCTGCAGCTGCCCCGGCTTCACCGATGACAGCAAGAACCGCCCCGACCCCGACCGTTTCATCTTCTTGGACTCGAATCTCGAGCAATGTGCCAGACGCCGGTGATGGTATTTCGGTATCGACCTTGTCTGTCGAGACCTCCAATAGCGGCTCATCGGCCTGGACAGAATCACCGACCTGCTTGAGCCAGCGGCTTACCGTTCCCTCGGTGACGCTTTCGCCGAGTTCGGGCAGGCTGACTTGGGTGGCGCCAGCGGAAGCGTCTCCGCCTCCGCTCGGGGCCGCAGCGGGCTCAGGCTCGGTCTCCCGGGACTCGTCCGGCTGCTCGGTTTCCTGCGCCGGAGCCGGCTCTTCGGTCACGGCTTCTTCCTCTTGCGAAGCCGTCTCTTCTGCCTGCGGCGTAGCGGCCTCTT
>DATCXA010000765.1:0-2651 GCA_036566085.1 Propionibacteriaceae bacterium | reverse complement strand
AATCGGGGACGACTCTGCTATCCAGCGTGACCGACCTGACCCCGCACATCGGCTCTTCGGACAAGCCACTTCCCGGACCCGCCTCAGCACAGCCTAAAACGCTGACCTCAGCCGCGTCTTGACATAAAGGGGTGCCATGAGAGTTCGCTGGTTGCTGGCGGGTGTTGCGCCAGACTGCAGACATGACGGAGGTCCGACCCGCTGCAAATGCGGACGCCGCGCAATGGTTGCTCCGGTCGCACGCTTATTGGTGGGATGTCGTTCGCTACGGCCCACCAGGCTTCGACGTGTATGTGCGTATCGCCTTTGCCCATGATGCGGATGGTGTCGACCAAGGAGGAGAAGAGCCTGCCCTTCGCGCAGCACTCGCGACGCTCGCTGCATACACGGCCACGCCTGCGAGCGGTTACGCGGCGATCTGGGTGGGCTGGATGAGCGGGGACCGGGCTCCTGAAGCTCCACGAGTGGACATTCCTCATCGAGCGATGCTGCTGTTCAGCGGCCCTGTCGAAGTACTGAGAGACGCGCCAGCTCTGGCTTGGTACGGCTCTGCGCGGGGTTATCAAGAACCGAACCTCGTGTGGCCCGAGGATCAAGCCTGGTGCCTGGCCTGCGAGGTCGACGAGGAGATCGAGTTCACGGTCGGATGCTCCGTCGACGCCTCCCAAGCTCTGGCTAGAGTCCTGCCTGGCGCTGTCCGACGGGTGCGCTACGGGGAACCGGCGCCGCTGTACCGCGACCCGACCTAGCGCCAGCAGCCCGCGCATCGGCAGGTGAGGTTGTTTCAGGTGCCGGAGGCCATGACGGCGGCGAGGATGACCTCCTGCGGACACCGCACGTACAGCTCGACATCGGCTCGGCGGGCCGCCAGCGGCTGGATGCATTCGGCGCACCAGGTCACGCCATCACCGAGAGCCGATCGCGGCAAATGTGCGCGCACCTCCACGCCGGGAGTGGGGCCGAGCGGAGCCGGGGGCTCACGGCGGGTCTGGATCTGGGTGAGTGTCCAGAAAGCGGCGGGCCGCATCGTCATCGATGAGCGCGTTGTCAACGAGCCATCCGACCGCGCGCTTCTTCCCGCGGACGTCGCAGAAGGCGTGCCAGGCTGGCACCAAATGAGGATGCCCTTGGTGCAGTTCGTCTTTGAACCTGCGGAAGGCGCCCTTGCCTTCGATGGCCCACTTCAGCCTTCGCCTGGCGCGTGTATCCGTGACTCTCTCGGCGAAGTCGGCCATGTCCTGGTACAACACGTACGAAGGCAGCGGGTCGATGCACATCAGGTCCAGCTCCTCGACATCGACGGGCGTCTGGCCATCGATACCGGTGTCGACCGTCCAAAACACGATCTCTCCCGTCTTTGGATTGATCAGCCACCGATGCTCGTAGTCGGTCTGATCGGCCAGCGCGACGGCGATCTCGTCCAGGTCAAGACTGCTCAGATCAAGCACAGGGCCAGGATAATTGCCGGACTCGATTGGCAGCCTCTTGGAAGCGACCCGGCCGTCCGCGGCATGAGCGTGCGTTTCGTGCGGCAGGCTCGGCCGCGTGTGGTTCGACCGATTGCGATGCGGAAGGCTTGGAAAAAATCTTGGCCGCGGTGTCGTATCGACACGAATGCGTTCGTGGAGAAGGTGAGTGGCAGTCGTCCGGGCTGCCCGTGACCAGAGGAGCTTGAGATGGCGCTGTACTTGATCGCCTTCAACGACGAGTGGGTGCCCGACCTCACGTTGGAGGAGCTGCACGAGAGGGGCACGTCCGGCATGGCCGTGATCGAGGAGATGACGGCCGCCGGTGTCTTCGTCTTCAGCGACGGCGGTCTGGATGCGTCGACCGCCGTGTGCAGCGTCGACCCGAGCAGCGGCTCGCCCGTCTTCACCGACGGGCCGTTCGTCGAGACCAAGGAGCACCTCGGCGGGTTCGCGGTTGTCGATGTGCCCGACGATGCCGAGGCGCGGTATTGGGCCGGCAGGATCGCGGTTGCGGTCGGCTGGCCGCAGGAGGTGCACCGCTTCCCGCATCGCGCAGCGTTGAGCGCTGACACGCAGTCTTAAGCCTTGTCTTGACTGCGAAGCTCTGAGGGGCATGTAAGTGCGTGAACCACCGCCGCGTGCGTCCTTAGCGCGCATCGCGGCGTGACCGGATGTGGCCCGCTCGATGCGACAGAACGACACTGGTCGCCGTCAGGCTCGTGCAGCCTCACATCCGGGATCTCAGCACGTCGAACTCGCAGCCTGGCGAGGACGGGTCGAAGCCGTGCTCGACCAGCCAGCGGAACGCCACCAGGCTTCGCCACGACCACCACGCGTGGATCACGTCGAGGTCGACGTCGATGCTGTAGCCGGCGATGACGTCATCAACGTGCTCCTCGTGTCCGAGCGTCAAGACGGCGAGGTCGTACAGGGCATCGCCCCGGGCCGCCTCGGACCAGTCGACCACGCCGGTGATCTTGTCACCGTCGACGAACACGTGGGTGATCTGCAGGTCGCCGTGCGTGAACACCGGTGTCCACGGCCGCAGCGCAGCCTCGGCAACCCGGCGGTTGCGCGTGACCAGGTCGATGGGAAGGACGCCTTTCGTGATGAGCCACTCGCATTCGCCGTCGAGCTCCGCTGCGATCGCGTCGAGGCTCCGGCCGGGCCATGGCGGCAGCG
>DATCXA010000747.1:0-3937 GCA_036566085.1 Propionibacteriaceae bacterium | reverse complement strand
CTTCCCGATTGTGATGTTCATCTTGAACGTCTCGAGCGTCGCCGTGCTGTGGTTCGGAGCGCGCCGCATCGATGCCGGCGATATGCAAATTGGCGCGTTGACGGCCTTCTTGACCTATCTAATCCAGATCCTGATGTCGGTCATGATGGCGACCTTCTTGCTGATCATCGCGCCGCGTGCTGCCGTCTGCGCCGAGCGGATCCAGGAAGTCCTGAACACCGAGTCCTCAGTATTGCCACCGGCTCGTCCGGTCACCGAGCTGCCGGCAACAGGCGTCGTGGCGTTTCAGGACACCGAGTTCACCTATCCCGGAGCCGAGTCGCCGGTGCTGCGCAAGATCAGTTTCACGGCTGAGCCGGGCGAGACGACAGCGATCATCGGTTCAACGGGTGCCGGCAAGTCCACCTTGATCTCGCTGATTCCGCGACTGTTTGACGCCACTGGCGGGTCAGTCAAGGTCGACGGGGTGGAGGTGCGCGACTGCGATCCCGAGATGCTCTGGAGTCGGATCGGACTAGTGCCGCAGAAGGCCTTCCTCTTCACCGGCACCGTCGCCAGCAATCTGCGGTATGGCAATCCGGACGCCACCGACGAAGAGCTCTGGCGCGCCCTGCGCGTAGCTCAGGCAGAGGACTTCGTACGTGAGATGTCCGGCCAGCTGGAGGCGCCCATCTCTCAAGGCGGCACGAATGTTTCGGGCGGTCAGCGACAGCGCCTGGCCATCGCGCGGGCGCTAGTGAAGCGACCGAGGATCTTCGTCTTCGATGACTCGTTCTCGGCGCTGGACGTTGCCACGGACGCGCGGTTACGCGCGGCGTTGCAGCGCGAGACGGCCGAGGCCGCGGTGATCATTGTCGGGCAGCGCGTTGCGACCATCGCTGACGCAGACAAGATCGTTGTCATGGAACACGGGGAGATCGTCGGCAGCGGTACTCACGAGGAGTTGCTGGCGCACTGCCCGACGTACGCGGAGATCGTCGACTCTCAGCTGAGCGCGGCAGAGGCTGCGGCATGAGCGGCAACGGTCAAGATCGCATACCCGATGTGTCCACGAGCGGCAATGGGCAGGCCGCGCCCAAGGCGCCTGAGCGACCAAAATATGGTCCGCCGGCCGCCGGTGGTGGTGGTCGGATGTGGGGGCAAGCACGGCCGGTCGAGAAATCGCTGCACTTCTTTCCTTCGCTCAAGCGGCTGCTCGGGCACCTGGCGCCAGAGCGGATGATTTTGGCCTTGGTCGTGCTGCTTGCCGTCGCCGGCATTGTGATGAACGTACTGGGACCCAAGATCTTGGGCATGGCCACGGACGTGATCTTCACCGGCGTGCTCGGAAAGGACTTGCCGAGCGGCGCGACCAAGGAGCAAGTGGTAGCCGCGCTGCGTGCCCAAGGCAAGAACACCTTCGCCGACATGATTGAGCGGCTGAACGTCATCCCTGGGCACGGCATTGACTTCGTCTTGCTGGAGAACTTGCTGCTGGTGGCGCTCGCTTTGTATCTGGTGGCGTCGTTGTTCCTGTGGCTGCAGGGTTACCTGCTCAATGGCGCAGTGCAGCGCTCGATCTACAGCCTGCGTAGCCAGGTCGAGGACAAGGTCAATCGGCTGCCACTCAGCTATTTTGACAAGCAGACCCGCGGTGAGCTTTTGAGCCGGGTGACCAATGACATTGACAACATCTCGCAATCGCTGCAGCAAACGCTGAGCCAGTTGCTGACCTCGCTGCTTACCGTCATTGGTGTCACGGTGATGATGTTTGTCGTCTCACCAGTGCTGGCACTGATCGCGTTGGTGACAATCCCGGTGTCAATTCTTGTCATCACGGTGATCGGCAGACGCTCACAGCGGCTTTTCATACAGCAGTGGAAGTCCACCGGTGAGCTGAACGGGCACATTGAGGAGGCGTTCACCGGGCAGTCGCTGGTGAAGGTGTTCGGCCGGCAGCACGAGGTGGAGGCGGTGTTCGCGGAACGGAACCATACGTTGTACAACGCCAGCTTCGGCGCCCAGTTCATTTCCGGTTTGATCATGCCGACGATGTTCTTCATCGGAAACCTCAACTACGTGGCGATCGCTGTGGTCGGAGGCCTCCGGGTAGCAAGCGGCACCATGAACCTTGGTGACGTGCAGGCATTCATCCAATACACCCGCATGTTCACCCAGCCGCTGACGCAACTGGCCTCGATGGCCAACCTGCTGCAGTCCGGGGTTGCATCAGCGGAACGGGTGTTCGAGGTACTTGATGAGGAAGAGCAGGTGCCCGAGGAGGCCAGCTCGCTCAATCCGACCTGTGGTCGGGTGGCATTCGAGCACATCTGGTTCTCCTACGATCGGGAGAAGCCACTGATCACCGACCTGTCCCTGGTAGCTGAGCCGGGCAGCACAGTGGCCATTGTCGGCCCGACCGGAGCAGGCAAGACGACGCTGGTCAACTTGATCATGAGGTTCTACGAGCTGGATAGTGGCCGTATCACTCTCGACGGAGTAGACATCGCCACGGTGCCGCGAGCGGCGTTGCGGTCCAACATTGGGATGGTCCTGCAGGACACCTGGTTGTTCCACGGCACCATTCGCGAGAACATCGCCTACGGTCGGCCAACCGCGACTGAGGAAGAGATCCACGCGGCTGCCGAGGCGACCTACGTTGATCGGTTCGTGCACGCACTGCCAAACGGTTACGACACTGTCCTCGACGAGGAAGCCAGCAACATCAGCGCCGGCGAGAAACAGCTGATCACCATTGCTCGTGCCTTCCTCGCTGACCCGGCGCTGCTGATCTTGGATGAGGCGACGAGCTCTGTCGATACCCGCACTGAGGTCCTTGTGCAACGTGCGATGGCGGCGTTGCGCTCGGATCGGACTAGCTTTGTGATCGCTCACCGGCTCTCCACGATCCGGGACGCCGACGTGATCCTGGTGATGGAAGACGGCAAGATCGTGGAGCAAGGCACCCACCACGAGCTGCTCGAGGCGCGTGGCCACTACTTCGACCTCTATAACTCGCAATTCGCAGCGGGCCGAGAAGAGCTGGAAGAGTTACGACCCGCGGTTCCCGTTGGGGCCGGTCCAGCTCGTGGCCCGAGACCCTTCTGAACTATTCGTTCAGAGCGCCGCCGCAGTCAGCATCTTGATCGCGTCGCGCACCATTGCGAGGACTTTCTCGGGATGGTCTTCGATCATCGTCCAGGTAAACCGCAACACGCACCAACGGTTCAGGACGAGGAGGTTCTGTCGCCAGCGGTCGCTCTCGAAGACCTCCGTCCCGGTGTGATACAGCCGGCCGTCGATCTCAATCGCGAGCTTGAGCCTCCGAAAGATGACGTCGACGTAGACCGTGGAGCCATCTAGTAACACCGGTCGGTTGGCTTGCCACCCGGTGATGCCAGCGTCTCGAAGCAGCTGGTGGAACAAGCGCTCCGCCTTCGACCACGGCTCCTCGCGGGAATCGAGTAAGAGCTGTCGCCTGATTGGATTGCCGACCCGCGCGGCCGTGAGTTCGATTGCCCGGTGGAGCTGGGCAAGCGTAGTAGACCGAGTCCGCAAAGCCTGATCAATTGCGTCGCCACCCATTGGCCCGCAGAGATCCAGGGCGGTCAGCGCTGGCGAGGTGTAGCGGAGACCGGTCCGGTTGATGACGAGCTCAGGCGGTATCTGCCGTCGGGTGAACTCGAAGCCGGGCTGAGGGCGGCGTTGATGTTTGAGGCTGCACGTGATCTGGGACACCCGAATCTCAGGCCAGACGGACACCCGCGCGGCGGCCGCTCCGACCAGGACAGCGTCCAGATCCCAGCGCATGACCGCTTGAATTCGTGTCCGGATCGAGTCGCACGCTTCCGGAGGGGCGTATACACCTGGCAGGACCGGGGTGAGCTCGCCATTACGGACCAGCCACGCGATGGTGCCCGCGAGAGTGGGATGGTCACGGCGGACGATGACACCCTCC
>DATCXA010000735.1:0-3386 GCA_036566085.1 Propionibacteriaceae bacterium | reverse complement strand
TGGTCCGCGCTTCCTCTGCGGTGGCAGCCCAGGAAGTGACGCGCTTGCCGTCGTCGATGTACACGAACCATCGGAACAGCGCTCGTCCGTCAGACCCGTGGGTCCGCTCTTGAGGGTAGTCACTCATCGTGAGTCCCTGATGTGGATCACGGAATCATCGTTCACCGGCCCAGCTCCGCGCGCAGCTGCGCGTTCTCGGCGAAGAGCGCATTCATGGCCTCGCGCGCCTTCGCGTTCCGTTCCTTCAGCAGGGCGACGTGTTCGTCGTGGGTCAGCTCGCGCTCCGATCCGGCGCTTGCCCGTGGCACGTCGCGAGGCACCTCGAACGTCGGGACCGTCACGCCGACGGAGTAGTCCTCGACCCGCAGCTGGGCCAGATCGGCCCGCTTCACGCCCGAGGCCAGGTGAGCCGGCTCAAACGCCAGCTCGACCACCCTCTGGGCCACGGGCTGGCGATGCTCTTCGCACGCGGCCGAGACGACCGTGTCGAGACTCACGAAGACAAAGCGCGCCTCCTCCGAACACGTCTCGCACACGTAATCGCTCATCGGTGCCTCCGTCCTTTCTCGTCTTCTGTCGCCTTTTCGGGTACGTCTTCGAAGGGCGGCCGTCCTAAGGATCCGCCACTTCCTTTGGCCGCAATTCCCAGAAGAGATCGCTAACCCCGTCACCCCACTTCCTGTCGAGAGGCACCGTCGACCAAGTGTTGCCTCCGCCCATAAGGTCGGGAGTAAAGACGACGTGGCGATCCACAACCTCAGATGAATCCCAGTCAGTCCACCACGCCGGTAGCTCGCCCGACGGGTGGTGAAGCCGACACTTGTAGTAACCGCGTGTCAGCGTTCGTTCTGTCACGGTCGTATCCGGGCGAGTGTCGCCCCCGCAAACGAGGCAGGAATCGGAGAACGCCGTTGCCGTGGGGTCAGAATCGATGACTTGCCCGGGAGCAAAGAATGTCCAGACCATGCAGCGAAGGTAGACTGCCCATTCTCCACCCACCACCCTGGCATTCGGTAAGTCGCGCTCGAGCGCAAGGTCACTTATGGCCGGCGGCTGACTCCTCGCCCACAGTAGCTTCTCCGCATATGAACGAGTCTGCTCCTTCGAGGCGTCGAGACGTGCCGACTCATCTCCGTCTGAGAGCTCGAGTGGCGGCTCGCCTGACGGCTCGACTGACGCCGGTGTCTGGGCCCTGGTCCCGGCCGTCCGCAACGACCGAGCCCCGAACATCTCGACCATGAGGTCCCGCATCGCGGCCCGCAGGCAGGGAGCGATGAGCTCGGCGGCGCGGGCAGGAACGGGCACGCGGAACAGCAGCAACGTGTCTCCCTCGAACTCGATGGGGGGCTGGAGACTCATGGCCCCGAAGGTGTCGGAGAGGTGGGTCGCGAGCATGTCGGCCACCCTGTGCGCAAACTGCCGGTCGATCGCGCTGTCGATCAACGCGTAGACGTCGATGTCCATCCTTGGTCCGTCCCCATCGAGGGCTTCCTTCGGTACCTCCTGGAGGGCCACCCGCACAAGATGGACCACCGCGGCCCAGACCCCATCCCATTCGGGCTGTGGGAACGAGATGTCTTCTCCCTCGCGCCGAAGGACGTCGGCCAGATGCAGCCGGCACACTTCCGCCGAGTAGACGGCCGGACGGCGACACTCCGTGTCGTTGCACGAGATCGCGTCCTCGGGGTCGAGCGTCTTGGGGGAGGCCATGTCCTACTCCTGATATCGGGGAAGTTGCCCTGAGGATGAAGCATGGGTCTGACACGAACAGGTGTTCGGAGCAAGCCACGCCGGAACGAATGCCGAAGACTCGGACCGCGAAAACAGAGGATCTGCGTCGCTGAGGGGTAACCATGATCGGGGGGCGCTCCGCGGCGATGCCGCGATGCGCGTCAGTTCCGTCAACATGATCGAAATCAGCTTGAACTGTTTCCAAGCGCGGCCATCTCCGGAGGTCTTCACCGCATAGCTCATGAGGCTGGTCATCTCGGCCGATACGCAATCAGGAAGTGTGGATGCGGTGATCCTTCAGCCAAGCCGGATCCTCTTCACACAGGATTGGCATGCATTCGAATGTGGGGGAGAACGCGATGAGTCGTCTGCAATGGGACTTCTTCGAGTACCTCCCCGTCGTCCTGCAGGACTCGGCGACGAGGGACGTGTTGATGGTGCAGTACATGACCGAGGATGGCCTTCGGCGCACGCTGGAGGAGCGCTCCATGTGGCTGTGGAGCCGCTCACGTGAGGAGTTCTGGATGGCGGGCCGGCAGAGCAGGGGCTACGACCTGCAGGCGCTGCGCGCGAACTGCATGGGCGACAGCCTGCTGGCGATCGTCGACGCGACGGATCGAGCCGTCTGCCACCTAGGCCACAAGAGCTGCTTCTCACAGCCGGTACCGGGCGCTCCTGGTGGCGAATGATGGTTTGTCCTCGCACAGCACCCGACACGTGCCACAGAGCATGAAGTTCGGGTGGGTGTCCTTCTCCATGCCTGTCTCAGCTGAAGAGGGTTTCAACCCAGCGGGAGCGGACGCGCATGGAAATCACAAGATTGAAGAGCATCTTCTCTCACGTGTAATCCCCGAGACATCGTCGACCAGATGCATCCTCACCAGCAAGTCGGAGAGCAGGCCCCTCGAACCGAACGCAAGTGCCTACTGGGGGAGACGGCCGTCAGTCGCCGCGGATTTGGCGCTCGCCCTGCAACGCGGTCTGCACGTCTCTCTTCCGTCCCGCACGTACCTTCCCGCCCAGTACGGACGCCCAGCCGCACATGGATGAGCAGAACCGACCATCGTAGGTGGCGCCTCTCACCTCGCACACTGCACACATCGGCGGGGTTCTTCTATTCGCCCTTCCTCCAGTTCTTGAGGTCCAAGCGCCAACCACGCGGTCCACCCGATTACCTGCCGCGTGGAGCGACTGTGTGACAACCACCCCAAAGGCCCCGGCCGCTCCGGTAAGGAGGTCTCTGCGGGACCATTTGTTCGTGCTTGCATCGTCTTGCGGCTTGCCTGGCCATGGCTCCTTTTCTCCGACTTGTCCTCCACCGGCCAAGGGCCTGCTTCCTCTACCGCTCATCTCTTGTCCTCCTCGAGATATCGGCGCCAAGCCTCGCGCAGGCGCGGGCGAAGCTCCTCTCGGGCCGGGCCGGCGTGCTGCTCGATCAAGATCTCGGAGCTCTCCAGCGCGCCGGCGTTGGGCAGCTCCTGAGCGAACGGCAGGTCATAGACCTCGCCCGAGATTCCGCGCTCTTGGTTGTCGTAGATGGCGACGAACCGCTCGACCGGGAGCAAGTCCTGGAGCCAGTTCAGCACGGCGTTCCTCACGTTCTCTGCCAGCCAGGCGCCCTCGAGCGCATTTCGGGTCGAGATCGTGACCGTGAG
>DATCXA010000732.1:0-2250 GCA_036566085.1 Propionibacteriaceae bacterium | reverse complement strand
GGCGGCAGTCGGCCCGCTATTCCCGAGACAAGGGCAGTGTCATTGCCTGGATGACCACGATGGCGCATCGGCGAGCGGTCGATCGGGTGAGATCGGTATCCAGCGAAGTGGCCCGGGACGAGCGATATGCCTTCCATGGCGGTGACCGTGAGATAGATCAGGTATGGGATGGCGTGGAGCAACGACTTGATGCGGAGCGGGTACGGCGGGGTATGGCTTCGCTGACTCCGATTCAGCGGGAGGCGCTGACGTTGGCGTACTTCGGTGGCTATACCCAAAGCCAGGTGGCACAGCTCCTCAAGCTGCCGCTTGGCACCGTCAAGACCAGAATCCGTGACGGCCTGATAGGGCTCCGAGACGCGTTGGGGGTGGAAGCATGAGCGAGATCCATGGCGCCGTCGGTTCGTACGTCGTGAATGCCCTCGACGGTGACGAGCGGGAGGAGTTCGAGGCACATCTAGCCGTCTGCCCAACCTGCACGCGGGAGGTTCAGGAGTTCTGCGAGACGGCTGCCGAGTTGTCGCTGTTGGCGAGTGCGACTCCACCGCCGGCCGCGTTGCGTAGCTCGATTCTCTCTGCCATTTCCGAAGTCAGGCCCGTCCCACCCGAACTTCTGCAACCCGAGTCAGCAGCCGAAATCGCGCCCGCGCAGCCTTCGCCGCCAGCGGCCGAAAGGGCTCCGGCTGAGCGTCCGATCGATGAGTTGGCGTTACGCCGGCAGCAACGGCGTACCCGCATCCTCAGCGTTCTGGTGGCGGCGGTCGTCGCGGCTGCTCTGGCCTTGGGTGGTGTGGTCTACGGGCTCGTCCAAGCGCGGCAGTCGCAGGTAGCCCAACAGGCAGCGGAGACGGAGTTGCTCACGGCGCCTGATGTGAAGACGTATACCGCCACCATGAAGGACGGCGGGCAGGTCTCCTTCGTGGTTTCCAGAAGCCTCAACCGGGCGATGTTCGTTGGCAAGGGGCTGCCATCTGTCGGGGCGGACCGCACCTACCAGTTGTGGACTCTTGAGGGTCAGCGTCCCATCCCGGACAACACCGTGCCCGGTGGCGGAGATCGCAAGGAGTTCTTCCGCGAAACGCTGAGTGGAGTGACCGGGCTTGCCGTCAGTGTCGAAGCTGCCGGTGGCGCGAAGCAGCCAAACCCGTCAACCATTCAGGTGATTACCGAACTCGCGGCCTAAGACAGTGCTTCTCGAACTAGGCGCTTCTCGAACCAGTGATCGGCGAACGGCTCGTCGTTGAACGCGGCGACCTCGACGTAGCCGGTCGAACGGTAAAGGCTGATGGCCTCGGTGAGCCTGCGGTTGGTCTCGAGTCGCGCTCTGGTGGCTCCGCTACGGGCGGCGGACGCCTCGAGCTCGGCGAGCAGCCGCCGGCCGATCCCAAGCCCGCGCGCCGTCTCGGCGACCCACATGCGCTTGATCTCAGAGGGTGCGTCGACATGATGCTTGACCGCGCCGCAGCCGACCGGCTCCGAGTGGAGATAGGCGACCAGCAGGAGGCCCGCAGGCGGTCTGAGTTCATGCGGCTTGGCCGCGATGAGTGTGGCGGGATCCAAGCCAGAGTTGGAGCGGCGTTCCAGTTCGACGAAATAGTGTTGAAAGCACGCCTTGGCATCCGGGTGTGCCGGATCGGTCGGCCTGAGCTCGACCAGTGCTGCGGTGAGCAGCCGCTCGACGTCGCCCATTGCCGCTAGCAAGCGATCGCGCTGGCTCGCGTTGAGCGGTTCCAAAAGAGAACGCGCAAGGTTGTCGCTGCGCCGGTCGAGCTCGGAGCGTTCGGCCAAACCGGCCGGCGTCAACTGGGCAGTTCGAACCCGCCCGTCCACCGGGCTCCGAACCACCCGAATCATGCCGTCGGCCTCAAGCGCACGGAGCAGCCGGCTCAGATGTCCGGAGTCGAGCTCGAGTCGGGCTCGAAGCACTCGGACCTCGCAACCTTCGCGCCCGATCTCCCATAGCACGCGCGCCTCGGCGAGCGGCCGGTTCCGGGCGAGGAAATGATCGTTAAGGGCGCCGACGCGCTGCGTGACCAGCCGGTTGAAGCGGCGTACCCGACCAACCGCCTCAGTCTCCAGCGCCATCCTCTGACTTTAGTCAGATAA
This sequence comes from Propionibacteriaceae bacterium, assembly GCA_036566085.1. Classification (GTDB taxonomy): domain Bacteria; phylum Actinomycetota; class Actinomycetes; order Propionibacteriales; family Propionibacteriaceae; genus Microlunatus. The sequence goes on along the minus strand of DATCXA010000732.1, from coordinate 144 downwards.
TTTTGCGGCCGCAATTACCGCTGCCATCCACCTCGTGCACATCATCAGCCGCCGAAGGTGTCAGCGGTCCATGGCACGCTGTGCGTGTGCCAGACACTAAATCGGCTAGTTCGGCTCGAGCCACGCTCGACAAGCGACACGGCG
>DATCXA010000707.1:0-5466 GCA_036566085.1 Propionibacteriaceae bacterium | reverse complement strand
ACGCCGTCCATATCTGGCAGGCCAAGATCGAGAATGACCAGGTCCGGGTGGGCATCGGTTGCCGCGTGGAGCGCTCCTTGACCAGTGCCAGCCGTGACTACCTCGTACTGCCGGGCGTGAAGGTTGATCCGCAGCGCTCGTAGGATCTGCGGCTCATCATCGACCACCAGCACCCGAGTCATGATCGCTCAGTCGCGGGATGCGCCGGCTCACCGCTCAGCCTGGCTGTTATCGATGGGGCGCCCACTGCTTCCGCATCCCCGCTAGGCGGAGCTGCGGCAGGCAGCGAGATGATCATGGTCAAGCCGCCGCCAGGTGTCCCTTCCGGCCTCAGAGTTCCCGACATCGCCTCGACGAGCCCGCGCGACAATGCCAGACCGAGGCCGACACCGCTGCTGTTGTCCCGATCCCCGAGCCGCTGGAACGGCAGAAAGATCTGATCCCAGTCGATCTCGGGTACCCCGGGACCACAGTCGATCACGCGGATTTCGACAGTCTTGCCGTAGGCGCTCGCCGTAATCTGCGGAGGCGCTCCAGGTGGGCTGTGCCGTACGGCGTTCTGCACCAGATTGGCGATTGCGCGTTCCAGAAGTGCGGGGTCGGCCTGCACGTCGGGCCTCTCTTCCGGAACGCGGATCATAACCTGGGACCCAGCTGGTCCCAGGCTCGTCAGGGCAGCGGAGACGGCATCGGCGATGTCGATCGGCTGAATGGCAAGCGCCAGAGCACCGGCTTGGAGCCGGCTCATGTCGAGCAGATTCTCGACCAGTCCGCTAAGCCGATCTAACGACTCCTCGGTGGTGGCGAGCAGCTCGGCCTGATCCTCCTCGCTTAGGGGCAGATCCGACATGCGAAGAGTTCCGACCGCCGCCTTGGCGGAGGCCAATGGGGTGCGAAGATCATGGCTCACCGCGTTGAGGAGTGCAGTCCTGACGCGGTCGACCTCGGCCAACGAGCCTGCGGTGGCGGCTGCCTCCTCAAGGCGCTCCTGCCGCAGCGCGATGGTCGCCTGGGCTGCGAATGCCTCCAAGATCCGCCGGTCCTGCGCAGCGAGTGGGTGACCCGAGAGCACCAGTGTGTATGACTCATCGACGTGCACCTCGGCGTCGCCCTCGCCTGGGGCGAGACAAATTGGGCTGCCAACGCATGCGACGACCGTCCACGATTCATTCGTGTGCTCTAGGTCTGGCCCTCCCAGGGCTTCCGGTCGGCGCTCGAGAAGAGTCACAGCGTCCAGGGCGAAGGTCTCACGTACCTGTTCCAGGAGTGCTGGAAATGGCCGAGAGCCCCGCAGCACGCTGCCCGCCAGAGTGAACAGGGTGGCCGCCTCGGCTCGGGCCTGCGACGCTTCCCGCGTTCGACGGGCAGCGACATCGACGACGGTACTGAGCGACACCGCCACCGCGAGGAATGCGAAGAGAGCGAGGAGATTCTCCCGCTCAGCAACGCTGAACATCCGCAGTGGGGGGGTGAAAAAGTAGTTCAGCAGTAGAAAGCCACCAAACGCCGTAAGCACTGCTGGAAGCAGTCCGCCCACCAGCGCTACCGCCACCACCAATAGCAGAAACGCCAAGATGTCGGTGGACAAGGAGACATCGGCATCGACCGCCAGCAGCAAGGCAGTGAGCGCTGGCAGGGCGGCGAGAGTCAGGACGAATCCGGCTGCCCGACGGCCAAGGCTCAGTCCAGCCGGACGACCCCGCCATGGCCCCTCCCGTCCTCTCCAGATCCGCCAGCGACGCGCTGTCGCCTCATGCGTGACGAGATGTACGTCGATGGACCCCGACTCGGCGGTGGTCGTGACTCCCACGCCCGGCGACAACATTTGGGCCCAGCGTCCGCGCCGACTAGCTCCCAGCACGAGTTGGGTGGCGTTGACGCCGCGCGCAAAAGCCAATAGCGCTGCCGGGATGTCGGTGCCGACGACCTGGTGGTAAGTGCCGCCAAGATCTTCCACCAGCACTCGTTGCCGAGACAGGTGAGCCGGGTCTCCGCCGCTGAGACCGTCGCTCCGTGCAACGTGTACGGCGAGCAGGTCGGCCCCTGTGGTGCGAGCGGCGATGCGCGCCGCCCGACGGATGAGGGTGTCGCCTTCGGGTCCGCCAGTGAGCGCCACAACCACCCGTTCACGGGTTTCCCAGTGCGAGCCGATGTTGTGATCAGCGCGATATTTGTCTAGTTGTTCGTCGACTTTGCCCGCTACCCAGAGCAGCGCCAGCTCGCGTAACGCGGTGAGATTTCCGACTCGGAAGTAATTGCCGAGGGCGGCGTCAATCTTCGCGGGCGTGTAGACGTTGCCATGTGCCAGTCGACGGCGCAGCGCCTCTGGGGTCATGTCGACGAGCTCAATCTGTTCTGCCTGGCGCACGACCGCATCAGGCACCGTTTCGCGCTGCCGTACGCCGGTGATCTCGTAGACAACGTCGTTGAGTGATTCCAGATGTTGCACGTTGACGGTCGTGATGACCGTGATCCCGGCGTCGAGAAGCTGCTCGATGTCTTGCCAGCGTTTCTCGTGGGGCGAGCCCGGCGCGTTGGTGTGAGCAAGCTCGTCGACTAAGGCCACCTGCGGCCGGCGGCGCAAGACCGCGGCAAGGTCCATCTCCTCCAGCGTCGTACCGCGATAGCTCACATTGGCTCGAGGTATCACGTCAAGGCCCTCGATGAGTTCCGCAGTGTGCTGGCGGCCGTAGGTCTCCACAAAACCGATGACGACATCGGTGCCGCGTCCGAGCCGGCGGTGGCCCTCTTCGAGCATCTTGTAGGTCTTTCCGACACCTGGGGCTGCCCCGAAGTAGACCCGCAGTTGGCCGGCACCCATGGCACCTCCTCCGGGCAGTGGTCTCTCCGTAAGGGTTCTCGACACCGTCCGCAGTCCCATTCTCATCGTCAGAACAGGTTCAAGCATGCTTTGGACCATCGCTCGATTCCGGTCCACATGCTTGCTATCTGACTACTGCGCCCGGCAGTCGCCAACCGATCTTTACGCATCCAATACGGGTGGTTGTCAGATTGGCACCGTATTTCTGCGCCGCCAGGATGGCTGACGCCCCACTTACTCCCTTGAGGCCCATATCTAGGTGGGCGTCAGCAGAGAACGTCAGACGTCAGCGGAGAAGTGGAGGCGGAGGTCAGCCCCGCTGATCGTCGAGGAAGTTCAGCGTAACTGCGGCGAAGAGCGGCGAGACGGCCAGGTTGTAGTGGGTCAGGCCCGGCAAGATCGCCAGCGCATGACCACCCTTGGGTCGGCCTTCGCCCATCCAGCCGCCATCACGGAGGCCGCCGTCAAGCAGCTTGAACATCTCGACGTAGTGGCTCGGCGGTGCCATGTCGGCATCGGCTGCCACCAAGAGCGTCGGCACCTGGAGGCTGCGAACGTCCTCGGTGTAGTCATAGTCCTGGGCCATGGCCTCGCCGACCTTGTCCAGCAACCGTGGGAAGTCCTCCGGGTGCGGCGCGACTCGCTGATAGAGCTCCCACATCGGCGTGTCCTTCAGGGATTCGGCGGCGGCCGCGTTCACTTGCGCCTGCTGGGCGAGCATCTCGGGCGGAATCGCGTCGCGCCGGGCGTGTGCCGAGGCCACGACGAGCCGACGGACCTTGTCCGGGTATTTCACTGCCGTGAAGAGTGCGACTCCGCCGCCGAGGGAGTAACCGACAACGTCGGGCTTGTCCAGCTTCAGATGGTCGATGAGCGCGGCGATGTCGTCGGCCATGAGCCGGATGTCGATCGGCCGATCAATGTCAGCCGTACGACCGTGTCCCTGAAGGTCGACGGTAATCACTTGGTGCTGCTGCGCGAGCTCGGTGAGGGTTGGTCCGAACATCTCGCCCGATCCAAGCCCTCCGTGGAGCAAGATCAGCGGCTGGCCAGTCCCGTGGGTCTCGAAGTAGAGATTGATGCCGTTGACCTCGGCGTACTGCCCGACACCCTTTTGTTCCGTTGTCCAATCAGTGGTCGTCATGCCGGTCTCCTCAGTTGATCATTTTCGGATTGGTCGCTGATTAGACCGCGCATGCGGCCACGATTCATCGGGTTGGGCAGATCAACTTCCGCCGATGCCAAGCGCGCTGAGCAATACCAGTACGACGGTGCTGACGGCGAAGATTCCGTGTAACACAACCGGTGGGCGTGGGATGTGCTGCTCGGCAAGATCAACTCCGCTCGCGTCTGCTCGGAATGGACCGCCAGTAGCCGCGGCTGAGGCCATGGCAGCTCGGCCGTCCTTTGCCCACTGCATGACCATAACCAGGCCGATGCTGGCAACGACGACGAGGTCGGCAAATGCGATCCACGCCAGCAACGTGCTGTCGGTGACGAGGTAGATGATCCACAGGATCAGCCCCGCTGCGGCCAGCCCGAAGTGGGTGAAGACCCGGTACGGCGGAAGATGTGTCCCTGTTCCCTCTGCATGCCGGGTTCCGCCACGGGTGGCCCAGCGGATCAGCATGAAGGCTCCGAACCCGGCAGTAATGATCCAGGTAATGAGTGCGGCAATCGGCATTCTGAACGCCCCTTTCGGCGACGCTGGAAGGTTCTAGGCGCTCATCACGCCTATCAGATACTCAATTCGACGTTAGACGCGCCGTGCTCTATCGTCAAGAGATCTATCCGTTAGGAAGGCCGTGTTGTGGGCAGCTTCGACCGGAACGTCACGGGCATCGGCGTATTGGCCGACCCGGTACGCCGCCGGCTGTATGAGTTCGTCTGCTCACAAGATCAACCAGTGAGCCGGGACCAAGCGGCGCACGCTGCGGGGGTTGCGCGCCACAAAGCAAAGTTTCACCTCGATCGACTGGAGGCGGCAGGACTGCTCGAGGCCGACTACGTCCGGCTGACCGGACGCAGTGGCCCCGGTGCCGGGCGTCCCGCCAAGCGTTATCGCAGGGGTCGCAGCGAGTTCGCCGTTGCCCTTCCAGCGCGCGACTATGAGCTAGCTGGCCAGATCATGGCCGATGCGATCTCAGATTCGACGCGCACCGGTACGCCGATCCTTGAAGCGATCAGTAATGCAGCATGTGTCCGCGGTGCAGCAATCGCCGCAGGTACTGATCGCCCGCGTGAGGCCGAGGCAGTTCTGGAACTCGCTGCACGCGTCCTCACCGAACACGGCTACGAGCCTCGCCGTACCAATGACACCATCGTCATGGCGAATTGTCCGTTCCATGCCCTCGCCGTTAGCCATACGGAGCTGGTGTGTTCGCTGAACCATGCCATGTTGAGCGGGTTCGTTGAGGCTGCCGCACCGGGTCTGCTCGACGCCCGTCTCGAACCCGGTGAGAACCGCTGCTGCGTGACGCTGTCGGCAGTGCCGCGGACGCCGGCAGAGGTTTGACTGCTACTACTCCTCTCCGTCGGCTGCCTGGCGGGCGGACTCGAGCCGTCGGCGGGCTTCGGCCAAAGCGCTCACAGCGTGGCGTTGCCGTGAACGCGCTTCGCTGAGATGCCGTTGAGCAGTGACCTTG
>DATCXA010000696.1:0-5488 GCA_036566085.1 Propionibacteriaceae bacterium | reverse complement strand
AGAAAACAGCATGCCGGATCGCCCATCAACGGCATGCTCGTCCCACCTCAGCCCCTTCAGTTCGGTGGGGTGTTGCTCAAAGATCGCATTGCTCAGCCGATGCAGCGCGAGCGTTCCTTCGGTCTGGAGTTCGTCTTGGCTACTCGATTGCGCTACCCGGCCGAGCAGCACGCCGGACGACCAGGTGTTTTTGCCGTCGTATCTAACGTGTACCGGCGCACTGGCCCAGAAGAGTAGATCGAGGACTCCGCGGATCGCCATGGGATCGGGTGAGAGGACGTACGGATCACCCGGCATGGTCAGGGAGGCTGGTCCGATGGTCGCTGTCCGCGTGCGCTCGTCAAGGTAGCCGACGGGATCGGTCCCAACGCTTCCGACAGTGGGCAATCCACCGGGGCCACCCGCTGCCCGCTGCGCGGACGTGTTGGATTGAGTCGGCCAAATTGCCAGTCCTAGGCCGATCGAGGCACTGATGAACAATGCGAACCCCAGCCCGAGGGCAGCGGCGATGCGCAGCGGTGAAGCGTGGTGATAGGAGGCGACGCCTCCAGCTGCCTCGATCGGAAGAGCAAGAGGCGGTGGCGCCTGGACCGAATCACTGGTCACGTCGGCCCAATGGCTGCCATCCCACCAGCGGTAGAGCCCAGGGGCACCGGCTGGATCCGGATACCAGCCAGGTCTGGGCGCCGCGGTCACCCCTCGAGCCTATGCCGGCCTGGGAAGGGATCATGTGATCGAGCCTGCAGCCGAGCCGAGTGATCAACATGATTACCGCTCCGCTTGGCTGCCGAGTCATACTGCACCAGTGATCTCACGCGATCTCGCCAGGCGGCTCGCCCCTCATGTGTCATGGACGCCGGCCAACGGCGACATGTTTTTCATCCCGCGCCCAGAGATCGTCGACTCGATTTTTACGGTGAGCGACATGGTCGTCGAGTTGGTCGTGGCGAACGGGGAATCGCGTTTTCACTTCAATGGGACTGTTGAGTGGGCGCTGGACTCAGTCGAGTCCGACGGAGTGGTATGGCTGCCCCGGGAAAACCAGCTCCGCGAAATGCTCGGTGACTACTTCCTGTCACTCGATTCCTCGGCAGCGGGCTTCGTCGTCACTGTCAGCGGCCCCGGCAAGGCGTACCACACCGAGCCAGAACTTGACGCTGCGAACGCATATGCGCGCGCGGCGCTGTATGTCCTAGGCGTGGAAAAGCCCAGCGCCCTGAGCTCGTCGACGGGCTAGGGCCGCATAGTCACGTGATCATCGTGACAATGCAGGCGGCGTAGGCACCGATCAACATCTCAGGCGCATATGGGAATGCCTCGCGCCGCCCCTGAGCGAGTCGTACCAGACCCACGAGCCCGCCTACGACGGTGCCAAGCAGCAAGGTCAGGCACAGCAGAGTCCATGAGTCGGCGGCCGCGGCCGCCCCCAGCAATGGCGCGAACCGTACGTCACCGAAACCAAAGCCACCGCGTGAGATGAGCCACGCGAGCAGGTAGACGGCCCCAGCAATCGTCGCACCGGCTATTGCTCGGACCGCAACCCAGACGCCCCCGCCCAGCAGAGCAGCTGCTACTACGGCGGCGGCCATCGCCAGCCAGGCGACTTGCGTCAGTCTCAGCGGCAGCCAGCTGGTGCGTACGTCGATTGCAGCGAGCAGCACTCCCAGGATCGCTAGTACCAACCACATTGGTTGGATGTAGTGCGGCAGGCTGAGCCAGCTGACGGCGGCTGCAATTCCCGCAAGCACACCGCAACTGAGGAGGAAACGGATGCTGGCAAGGTCGCGATAGGGCGGCTTACCGCCGGCATCTGCTGGTTCGGGGAGTCGCCGCAGCACCGGTCGCACCAGCAAAGCACAGGCCACGGCGATCATGAGGGCCATGGCAATTGCGGCCGGAGTATCCCCGATCACGCGGTGATCCTAGTGGGGCGACAGTCGCGAGAATCGCAACCCGCCGGCCTACTGATCTTGGGCATCACGCCGCATGCTCTCGAACAGTTCTGGAGGGCTCAACAGTTCTGGACGGCAACGAGGACAGCCGGCGGGCGTAGCCTAGGCTGTCCGCAGCGCGGGCGGCCGCGGTCAGGCGGACCGTGAGCAAGAGGGAACAGGTATCGGCACCAGCTGCCAATTCGACGAGTTCGGGAGCCGCGACGCGGACTCGCTGGGCGATCGCCAGATTCTCCCATCCGGCGCGATAAAGGCGACGCAGTTGCAGCCTCGCTGGAGCCGCGGGCACCATGATTCTCCGCAACGCTTGGACATGCTGATCGGAAACATGGATCAGCCGGCGTGCGGTGTCAGGACTGATCCGACGCAACGGTCGACCGTTGCGTCCATGGAGGAGACGATCCGCCAGACGGGCAGAGATGCCCGCAATTGCAGCCACATCATCGACACTGAGAGAGCCGCTTGCCATCAGATATCGCAATTGCGCCCTGAACGGTCCGGCATCAACCCAGTGATCGCTAGCCCCCTTGTGCTCGCCAAGCACTGCCACACCACGTTCCCTTCATCGAGCCCTCTATCTGTAGAAGGCTTCGCGAAGGGGCCGAATGTTAACGGCGTCCGCAAACTCGCGAACTCTTGCGGTGCGGCTGGTTATTGACCGCAAGAAAGCTACAAATGGTCCCTGACGTTAGCGTTGGGCACGCACAAAGCCGGCCTGCTGGGCGGCGTCCTCGCTGTTGAACCACACCTCGGCGACCGTACGGCTGTAGCCGGCCGACTCCGGCACGTGGTACTTCATCGAGCGCTCGTTGCCCTTGATGGTGAAGCCCTCAGGGGGCTCACTTCCGACATAGACGCCCTCACCTTGATATCGCGACGCTCCGACTCCGGAGACGGCCGCCGGCTCGCTGAGCACGGCACCGTCCTGATCACTACCTGGATTCGGCTCGGCCGGTCCCTCATCGCTAGTAGGCGTTTCGACGTCCTCGGGAGCGAGCGTGCTATCAGTCTGCGTCTCGTCAGCGCGCGTCGGCATTTCCGAGAGAGTCGCATCCCCTGCACCACTGATGTCTGCGGGAGCTTCGACGCCGACCCTGTCTGCCGCCTCGGTGAAAGCTTCGTCGACATTCGTGGTCATATCCATGACATTGGTCGAATCGGTCGAAGCTTCATCAGCGCTCGTGGTCATATTGGCCGGAGCTTCGTACTCACCGCCCTCAGCCGGCTGATCCGGCACCGATGCGCCGTCCGCCTCGAGGTTGAGCATGTGCGCCGACGCTCCGCCCTGGGGATCCTCGCCAGCCTCGTCCATCTCATCGACAACGGGAGCTTCCGCTGCTGCTGTCCCAGCTGTTTGTGCAGGCCCAGCTGTTTGTGCAGGCCCAGTCGTCCGTGCAGGCCCAGTCGTCTGTGCAGGCGGGGCGTACGGGGTGGTCGGTCGAGCCGCCTGCCAGTCGGCGTCCTTGCCGCCTAAGAACTTCCGGACCGCGAACACCGCCGCTCCCGCAACTGCGGCCGCAATGGCCAGTCTGACCAGCCAGCGGCTCTTCTTCTTTTGCTTCGGCTGCTCGAGCTCACCCTTGGCTGCGGCCACGACAGCCTTGCCGCGCTTCGTTGCCTCCGCAACAACGGGCGCGCCCGCAGCCGCGCTCAATGCCTGGCTCAGCTTCGGAACAATTTCGTCGGACATCCTGCTGCGTGCGGCTTCCACGGCTGGACTCACTTTCTCAAGTGCTTCGTCGAGGACTGGGGCGATCTTGTCGACCGCATCATGAGCCACCCGAGCGCCACGTTGCTTGGCTGAGCTGGCGATCGGCGCAATGCGGTCAGCAGCCTGATGTGCGTACGGGGATACTCTGCCGACCGCCTGCTGGGCATACGGCGAAACCCGCTCAACGGCTTGTTGGGTCAGGGGAGCAATGCGATCCGCGGCCGAGTGAGCCAGCGGAGCTATCCGGTCAGCAGCATCGTGAGTGATCGGGCCCACTCGCTCTGCAGCCGATTCGGCCAGCGGTACCAGCCGATCCGCTGCGGAATGGGCGAGCGGTGACACCTTGTCAGCGGCGGCGCCGATCCGATCCGCGGCGGCTTCAGCAAGCGGCCCGACTCGGGTGGCGGCTGTCTGCGCGAGCGGCCCTACTCGGTCGGCTGCGGTGTGGACAAATGGTCCGACACGGTCAGCGGCCGAGTGCACAAAATCCTCGGAGGCTGGCGCAACCTGCTTTCGGGCGGCTTCCGCGCGGCGGGAACTCCTAGACACGTTTCCTCCGTTGTGAGAAACCTCATGCTCCCCGGTGGAGCATTTCCCACCGTATCGCCATCTTGTGCGGTCTGACAGGATGGCTGCCGGACCTGCGTCCTGAGCGTGTCGAAGGGCGCGCGGTTGGACAGAGCCAGACGATGATCACGACAGAAAGGTGCCTCGAAGTGGCACAGCAGACCGCAACCCTGCATACCAACCATGGCGACATCAACCTGGTGCTCTTTGGTGATCAAGCTCCCAAGACGGTGGACAACTTCGTGGGGCTCGCTACAGGCACCAAGGAGTACGCCGACTCCAGGACAGGCACGACGACGACCGGCAAGTTTTACGACGGGCTGACCTTCCATCGCGTAATCGATGGCTTCATGATTCAAGGCGGCTGCCCGTTGGGCACAGGCACAGGCGGTCCGGGCTACCAGTTCGGCGACGAATTCCATCCCGATCTTGCCTTCAATAAGCCATACCTGTTGGCAATGGCCAACGCTGGTCCGGGCACTAACGGTTCGCAGTTCTTCATCACCGTTGGTCCGCAGCCCCATCTCAACCGCCGGCACACGATCTTCGGTGAGGTGGCCGACCAGGCCAGCCGTGACGTCGTCGATGAGATCACTCAGGTGCGGACCGGACGAGGTGACCGCCCAGTCGACCCAGTGGTCATCGAGTCGGTAACAATCGATTCTGGCAGCATCGATTCGGGCGACAATTCCACGTGAGTCAGACTCCGAATGCCGGCCCGGACTTTTCGCCTCCGGGTTTTGCTCCGTGCTATCGCCATCCGGAGCGGATGACCGGCATTTCCTGCCAGCGATGCGATCGACCGATCTGCGGTGAATGCATGAACCCGGCGTCTGTCGGCTTTCAGTGTCCTTCTTGTGTGGCGTCGGGGAGGGGGAGTGTACGAGCACCGAGAACAGCCTTCGGCGCGGTCTTGAAGCCGAGCGGCGGGATTGCGACGAAGATCGTGATGGGTGCACTGGCTGTGGAGTGGGTGCTGAACCTCGTCAGCGGCGGGCTGCTCAACCAGTTGCTGGTGATGAGCAATGAGGCGATCTATGCTGGCGAGTTCTGGCGACTGCTTACTGCCTCACTGACCTCAGGATCCATTTTGGGCGTTCTGATGAACCTCCTGGTGCTGTGGATCGCGGGTCGGGCCATCGAGTCTGAACTGGGTGGCTGGCGATTCTTTGCGCTTTATCTCGCCGCCGGTTTGGGTGGTACCACGCTGCTCTTCGTATTCGGGCCGTACAGCAGCGGAGGTTTTGCTGCCGCGGCC
>DATCXA010000694.1:0-2535 GCA_036566085.1 Propionibacteriaceae bacterium | reverse complement strand
TAAAGCGATCGCCATCGTAGCTGTACCTGGTTCCCGGCATCGCGCTCGAAGTGTGGCTGAGCAGGTGCCGAATCCGAATGACGCCAGGGCTCGGCAACACGATTCCGTAGTTGCCCACCGGATCGTCGAGGGAGATCCGGCCCTCCTCGCTCAACCGGAACAGGATCGCGGAGGCAAACGGTTTGGTGAGCGATGCAAAATGGTAGACGGTGGTGTCGGAAGCCATCCGGTTCGTCGCGAGGTCGACGGTTCCATACCCTTGTGACCACGCGATGCGCTGATTCTGGGCGATCGCCACGGAGAGAGCCGGAATGTGCGACTGTTGACGCAACGATTCCAAACGCAGATCAAACTCCTCAATGCTCCGGGCCACCGGCTCGGTCGGATTCGAGCACGTGAGGAGCCCCAACCCGACCAGCCATCCCGTGGCGATAACCCCTTTCACGTCAATTCCTCCCCTACATTCTCTGCGGTCGGTGGTACCTGAGGATGAGTAACGGCCGTGGGGCCCGCCGCGCTTGTCCGGAAGTACGTAGCTGCCTGACGACCCGCGCTTCTGCTGCGGGGCGTGCCCAAGCCGCCCCAGATCAGGTCAGTCAAAGATAGCTCGCGGCGGCAGAGGCGCTCACGCCCCGGCAGCAGCAAGCGCTTGTCAGGCACCTCCGGGTGAGTTGGGTTTGGGCGAATCAGGAAAGGGTGCCACCCGCCACGCACAGTAATAGCCCGCCGGGTTGGGTAAGTACCGATTTGTCCTGGTGTCGAAGATCACCGCAATTCCCATGTCTACGGTCCAGCGTCCCGAGAACCCGGCCGGCCCGAGGCGGTTCAACGTGAGAGTGGTGCCGCCACCATCGTTCACACCAATGGTGCCGAGATACAGACTGCCCGGGTGGTAAAGAATGCCCTCCCAGGCCGTTTCGGGGTCGATCCACGGGCGTCCAGGGGATCGGAAGCTTCCCCCGAAGGGTCGTTCCCCATGAACGATTCCGATTCCACGTTTCATGTATCGATACCTATGGACCGAGTCGTTGACCCATATCACCAGGTCGGTCCCCAATTCCTGAGGAGGGGACGTTGTGGTGTCGACAGCCGTGATGTGGAACTGTCCGACAAGATGAGCGACCTGCGTGGAATCGAACGGCGGCAGTTGGCTCGGGTGAGGGGTGCACGTCGGCGCCGAGCCGAGATGCATCCAGACCGAGATCAGGGCGAGCAGCGCGTCCATGTGCGTTGTTCTAAGGATGAGGGCTGTGAGGTGCCTAACGTTTGCGCTCAGCGGCAAACGCCCTCGCAAATGCAAGCGGGGCATTCGCGTCCGAAGGATATCCTACCGCGAATGCCCCGCGCTCGCCGCACGGAGCTCCGGGCGTTTGGCAGCTGCAGCGCGTAGTTAGACCGCGTCTGACGCATTCGCAGCGAATTGACGCCATTCGGGGGCCCACTCAAGGCGGAGGAGAAGTTCCTCAATGCGGTACGCGTGAAATAGATCGTGCAAGGCTACGTGGCGAAACATGATGTAGACCGAATAGTGACTGTACTCCCCGTGGCTGGCCATACGCAACCACGCGTCCGCCGGCAACGCGCGAAGGCGCGTCACGAGCGCGCGACGATCTTCAACATATCGCTCGAGCGCGCTTTCCAAGTCCATCTGCAAGAACGCGTCGTCCGCGTCATCACGACCTGGATCGTACGGCGTGATCGACGGTCTGGGGTGCGCAAGAATGTGCTCCAAGCGGTCGATGTACAATCGGTCAACGCAGGACAAGTGGCACGCATGCTCGTGAGCCGACCACTTGCCTGGCAGAGGTCGCCGCTTGAGCAGCGTTGGTGGAACCTCGCGCACCAGTGGCACAACTAAGCCTGGCGCGCGTTCCAGTTGATCGATCAACGATGTCGTAGCGTCCATACGCGACTATGGTTTCGCGGTCTCACGGATCGGCCGCTCAGCCGCGAGCGGTCCCTCGGTGGTCATGAATCAGTTCAATGTGTCCGCGCCGATTCGGCGGCTGCAGCGGCTTGTTAGGCGCCGACGCCCCCATCATCGGGCTCCTCACTGTACGTTGTTTTGGCGCACGCCTCGATGCATGGCGTCTGCCTCACGCACGGCACGCAGTCGCCCTTCGCCTAGTTCGCACCCAATCTAGTAAATCGCAGGTTGCGAACCGAGTCCTCGCCCGGCAGGGTCGACACGGTAAGTTCGCTCAACTCGCCGGCGCCGTCGCGATGGAATTGCAGTCGTACAGAGACTTCGCCGTCCGACCCGAAGCCGCGCAGAAATCGGTCGCGTGCTACTGGCCGGAGCGTCAGATCAGTCCGACCGCGGCGGCGAAGCACGAGTCTTGCACCGCGGGTCTCTAGCTGCCAGCTCGCGTCGAGGTCCGGGCTGAACCAGGTGCCGGCATACTCGGCGACGGTGGCTGCGGATGGTCGCCAGACCGCAGAATCAGTGACCCGCTCGGACAGTTCGATTGGTCCCTCGTTCCAGGATATTCCCAGCCGAAGGGGACCGCCAGGCGTCGATGGCCGGAACGTGAA
>DATCXA010000672.1:0-2165 GCA_036566085.1 Propionibacteriaceae bacterium | reverse complement strand
ATCACTGACCGGATGGTCGCCGGCTACCTCGCCAAATACGCCACCAAATCCACCGAAGCCACCGGACACTCGTCCACGAGGCTCACCCTCGACACCATCGGCCTCTACCTCGATCGCGACAACCACATCGGCCGCTTGATCGAAGCCTGCTGGCGACTCGGCACCAACCCCACACCCCTGGTCGTCGACTACGACGCCAACCCCTACCTGCGGCTACGCCGATGGGCCCACATGCTCGGCTTCGGCGGCCACTTCCTCACCAAAGCTCGCCACTACACCGTCACCTTCGGCGAACTCCGCGCCAACCGCACCGCGTGGCGACGAAACACCGACCAACAACACGTGGACGCTTCAGTCCAGGCTTCTCGCAACCGGGACCAGGCCGACACCGACGAAACCATCCTCGTCATCGGCCACCTCACCTACACCGGCACCGGCTGGCACACCACCGGCGACGCACTCCTCGCCAACACCGCCGCCGCCCAAGCACGCGAACGCCAACGCATCGCGCGCGAAGAAACCGCTCAGCCTCGCACCGCCACCGGCCGAACCCAGGCCGCGGCGTGAATCCGTCGCTTCGTCATAAGGAACCTCAAATGACCGTCCTCATCACGGAACCACCGCGCTGTCTCAGCGTTGAGCAGGCGGCGCAACTGCTGAACGTTGGTCGTTCAACCGCATACGATCTGATCCGATCTGGCCAGCTGCGTTCGGTCAAGATCGGCCGCCGCCGGCTAGTCCCCCGCGACGCGCTCGATTCGTTCATCGACAAGCTGCAGGACGCGGCCTAATGCCTCCCCGTCGTCGTGCGAATGGCGAAGGGACAATCGTTCGGCGAAACGATGGGCGATACCACGCCGCGTACTACGTTCTAACGCCCGACGGTCATCGTGTACGCCGGTTCGTCTACGCGAAGACCTGGGACGAGTGCCACAACAAACTCGTTGAAATGAAGGCCAAGACAAGTCACGGCGTCCCACTCGCGGTGAAGAGCTCGACCGTTGAGCAGTATCTCCGGCATTGGTTGTCCGACGTTGCGACGGCACGTCTACGCGCCTCGACGGTCGCCGGATATGAACAGATCATCAGGGTGCACCTCATCCCTGGCCTTGGCAGAAAACAGCTCGCGAAGCTAAGCCCTCAAGATGTCCGTCAATTCCTCGCGGACAAACGAGCAGCCGGTCTGTCAGTACGGATGGTGCAGTACATGCACGCGGTGCTGCGCAACGCTTTGCAAAACGCCGTTCGAGAGGAACAACTCTTCCGCAACGTCGCGAAGTTGGTCCAGGTAGAGAGTCCCGATTACGACGTGGGCCAAGGGCTGACGCTCGACCAGGCGCAGCGTCTGCTGACGACCGTGAAGGAGACCCGCTGGCATTCGCTGTACGTCTTGGCCCTGATTCTCGGGCTACGGCGCGGCGAGCTGTTAGGCCTCCGGTGGTCGGATGTCGATCTCGATGCGAAGACCCTCAGCGTGCGACAGAACCTGGTACGCGCAGGCGGCAAGCTCCAAGTTCAAGCGCCGAAGACGCGCCGATCTCGTCGAACGCTGCCTTTGCCCGCACCCGCGTTGGCCGCGCTGAAGGCGCAACGAACCCGCCAAGCGAGTGATCGACTCGCCGCCGGCTCCTCCTGGGCCGACAACGATCTTGTATTCGCGACATCACTCGGCACACCGATCGAGCCGCGCAACCTCGCACGTCACTTCTACAGCGTCCGGGGCAAGGCCGGACTCGCTCACGTGCGCTTTCATGATCTCCGGCACACATGCCTATCGCTGTTGCTGGCGCTCGGCACTCCACCTCATACCGCGCAGGCGATCGCGGGCCATGCTCACGTTGATGTCACGATGTCGATCTACGCCCACACCGCAATGGACGACCAGGCGGCCGCCCTCAAGCAGCTCGGCGAGGCATTCGGCCAAGCCGGTTGATGTCAAAAATGGATGTCGGACGCGCTCCGGCTTGTTTTCGATCAAGCGAGCCGGAGCTAATCGCCTGGTGGTACCTGGTGGGCACGGCTGGTTTCGAACCAGCGACCCCCCGCTTGTAAGGCGGGTGCTCTTCCGCTGAGCTACGCGCCCCGCTCGGTACGGGCGATGGGAGGGTACCGGGCGGGACGGCCGACGTGGTTGGTCGTAGGGTCGTCAGGTGAGCGCGCGACGG
>DATCXA010000663.1:0-2197 GCA_036566085.1 Propionibacteriaceae bacterium | reverse complement strand
CAATCCGAGTAGGACCGACTCCGGTCCCCACGCACGCCCCACCTGCAACCGGATTCGACGAGGTGACATACGGATAGGTTCCATGATCAACATCGAGATGGTGCGCCTGGGCGCCCTCGAAGAGCACCACCTTCCCGGCGTCGAGTGCATCATTGAGCAACTTGCTGACGTCAACAACATGCGGTCGGATCCGGTCCGCATGGGACAGCAGGTGCTCGGTGACCTCGTCGGGGTCGATCCTGCGCCGGTTGTAGACCTTGACGAGCAAATGGTTCTTCTGCTCGAGCGCGGCCTCAACCTTCTTGCGCAGGATCGATTCGTCCAACAGATCCTGAACGCGTACACCAATCCGGTTGACCTTGTCCGAGTACGCCGGACCGACCCCGCGTCCGGTCGTGCCGATCCGAGCCTTGCCGAGGAACCGCTCGGTGACCTTGTCGATGACCTGGTGGTAGGAGGTAATGATGTGGGCATTCGCCGAAATCACCATGTGCGAGGCGTCAACTCCGCGCGCCGCCAGCTCTTCGATCTCGGTGAACAGCACATCGAGGTCGACGACGACTCCATTGCCGATCACCGGAACGCAGCTGGGGTTCAGGATTCCCGAGGGCAACAGGTGCAGGGCGTAGCGCTCACCGTCGACCACGATCGTGTGGCCCGCGTTGTTGCCGCCTGAATACCGGACGCAGTAGTCGACCCGGTCGCCAAGCTGGTCGGTCGCCTTACCCTTGCCTTCGTCGCCCCATTGGGCTCCCATCACCACAATTGCCGGCATGTAATCGCCGCCTTCCTAGCTCTCCGGCCCCAGATGTCTAGGGCGGAGAAAGACTGAAGCCCCCGGGCGCATTCGCCACGGGGACTCTTGCGACAAAACCCTACCTACCTTCTGAGTGTCGCACGAGCCGATTAGAGCCAGTCCTTGGCGCGGAAGACGAAATAAAGCACGACACTCGCAGCGAGCATCAGCAGGAAATAGACCCAGAACCCGACAGCAGTCGCCGCCAGCGGAAAGCGAACGTTCATCCCAACAAAGCCGGTCACCAGGGTCGGAACAGCGATGATCGCTGCCCAGGAACTGAGCTTCTTGACAATCTGGTTCAGCCGCACATCGGCGAGCGCAAGGCTGGTATCGAAGATCGATGACAGTGCCTCCCGAAGCGCATCAGCGGCGTTGGCTACTCGGGTGTGGTGCTCTGACAGCATTCCCCAATGCCGACTGATGGCCGGATCTCGCCCCGTCTTGACCTTACGGCCGTGCGGGGGGCTGTCGGTGATGTCGGTCATCACCGTCCGCATCGGATCGGTGAGCCGGCGGAGTTGGGAGAGCGCCGCTCGGAGCTTGAAGGCGTACAGCTGCTCAGGCTTGTCGAGCGGCCGCTCTTCGAACAAGACACCCGCCAGGCGGTCGCTGGAATCCTCGAGCCATTGCAGCGCGTCTTCGTAGCTGTAGATCACAGCGGCGATCACCACCTGGACCGCTGCCTCGATGCCGCCCTTTGCTATTACGTCTTGCTTTTGCATGAATAGCTGGGCCGGCTGAAAATCTGGGGTCGGATCCACCAGGCAGATCACGGCCCGGTCGGTCGCGATCATGGACACCGGATGCACGATGATCTGCGCATTCTCCTTGTCGACCGACACCGCATTGGTGATCACCAGCCGCGCCTGGCCCATCACCTCGAACTTGGCTCGCCGGTCATCCGCCAGCAGATCCTTGATCGCCGGCTCATCAAGATCAAGAGCATGCGCCACATGGCGTACCTCTACGGCTCCGTACTCATGATCTCTGGGCAATACCCACCATGCCGAGGCGTCGGAGTGCAGCTCCAGCACGTCGCTCAGATCTTCGCCGGTGAGATCCTCGGCGATGATCTTGTTACCGGACCAGACCCGGCTCAGCGGCGCAGGTCGGTCGGCAACGGCGATAGACACCCTCGAAGACTAGCGCCGCTCCCGACGACTCACTTCTGCGATGAGGTTTGCTTGGCTCAGCCGCTTGCCCCGCAATCAGTCACTTCAGGTGCTGGTTGAACCAGTCCAGCACCGCCTGCCAGGCCTGCTGGGCAGCTTCGGGGTGGTAGCGAGGGCCGGTGTCATTGAAGAACGCGTGGCCGGCCCCGGCGAAGGTGCGAATTTCGAACGTGAGGCCGGCCGCCTTGAGCGCCGCCTCGGCGCGATCCCGGGTCGCGTTGACCCT
>DATCXA010000647.1:0-4868 GCA_036566085.1 Propionibacteriaceae bacterium | reverse complement strand
CCGCCGCAGCAGCTGCCTCGTCGTTGTAGATCAGCAGCAGGTACTTCATCCGCACTCCTTCCTCCTGGGCGGTCCTCTCCGCCCTCTCACCCTAGTGACGAATGCGGCAGCCATTTCTCGACCGATGCCTTACCTCTCAGTGAAGGCATTGATCGCCGCTGCGGTGCGATCTGATCCTTCCCCGAGCCACAACAGGTGAGTGGGAGTGTCGACTTCGACCAGTTTCGCGTGAGGCAAGGTGGCGGCGAGGTGTTCGGCATGGTCGAAACTCACGGCACCGTCATTTCGGGTGGCCAAGATCAGCGTCGGCTGAGCGACGTTGTCACTGACATTGGTCGGCGGCCGAAGATCGACAAGGAAGCCCCTACCGGACTGGCAGCTCAGCAGGAACTCCTTCATCTTCACTGCATCTGACCCGAGCCTTCGTACGGCCTCCTCGCCGTCGAGGGTTGTCAGGTTCGCCACTATGCCCGGCAGGTATTTGTCTGAATCCGTTCGGAGGAGCTGGTGCAGCATGCCCCAGGTCGCTCGCTGGACGCCCGGTGCGAAGACCGCATACGCGATGCGGCGGTCGCGACGATCCGGCCACAGGCGGAAGCTTGTTGGGCACATCAATATCACGTTCGGCACCAGATCCGGATAGAACGCGGCCATGGTCAGCGCTGTTCTGGCACCAATGGAGATGCCGACAACAGTGACCTCCTTGAGCTCCAGCCGGCGGCAGAGATCGGCCAAGCGAACAGCGAACTCCGGCGCCGACGGTCCGGCACCGACGCCCGTCCGGCCATATCCCGGGCGGGAGGTGACGAGCACCGTGTAACCGGTTTCGAGAAAGACCTCCTCGCCGAACCGACAACAGGCCGACATATGGCCACCGTGCAAGATCAACACAGCGGCGCCGCCGCGACGCTGCAGCCGATACTCGATTGTGTGGCCGTCGATAGTGATCACATTCGTTGCCGGCGGCTCGGTCATGGACCAGATTCTGCTAGCTCCCAGCCATTAATCATCGCAAGCCGTGATTGAGTGCCTTCCATGGCCGACACTTCCGCGATCGACTTCACAGTCCGCCCGATAGGACATGTCGAGAGTCCGCTCACATCAACGGCCGACGCGCCGCGGCAAGGCGATGAGGGCGCGCCGGAGGCGTACCTGATCTTGGATCCCATCGTTCAAGCGGGTCTGGACGGCATCGGTGTTGGAAATGAGATCATCGTGCTGACCTGGCTGCACGAGGCCGATCGCAGCGTGCTGAAGGTCCACCCGCGAGGCGACCTGAACCGACCTGAGCAGGGCATCTTCAGCACTCGAGCTTCCAGCCGGCCCAACCCGATCGGCCTACACCGGGTACGCGTTCTCGGCCTGGATGGGTTACGTGTGCACGTCAGCGACCTCGAGGCGATCGATGGAACGCCGATTGTGGATATCAAGCCGGTCCTCGGCGATATCGGGGAGCGGTAGGCCTCGCTAGTCTCGGCGCGTGAGCGTGCGACGACTCGACCGTGACGAGGCGCGGCAACTCGCTGTACGAGCCCAACTGCTCGATGCCACCAAGCCGGCCGACCTAGTCGATCTAGTCGACCACCTCACTTTGCTGCAGGTGGACCCGACGGCTGCTATTGCGCCAAACGCCGACCTCGTCGCCTGGAGCCGGCTGGGGCCGTCATACCAGCCGGCTGACCTGACCTGCTCCACCATGACCGTCTGGTAGGCAAGCACGATGCCAGGACAGACCGCAAGGCCGGCACCTTGATCATCAAACGCCTTGCATGAGGACGTACCGTTCACGCCGACGATGCGTCGACGCTGCCTTCTGGTGGGTCGGCGCTTGCAGGATCGACATCGTAGGGGTCCCGGTGAGCACGGAGGACGACGATGCGCCCGGCTGAGCTCTGATCGAGAGCGAGGTCAACAACCGTGTCGGCGACGACCTCGGGATCCACAAGTCCACCGCTGTTCACTCGATCTCGCTCGATCATCTGCTCAAATTCTCGAATGGCTCGGGCGAGGCCGATCCAGTGCGGCACCACGCAGTTGACACGAACGTGGTAGCGCTCGACCCAGTCCGCAACAGACATCGTGAAGCGAATGAGTCCGGCCTTCGCAGCACCGTACTCAGGAGATCCGTAAGCCTGTGATGCGAGACCGGCTGACGAGGAAATGTTGACGATGGTTCCGCCGCGGCTGCTCATCAGCGGAACCGCAAGCTGAGCGGCCAACATCGGCATGACTAGGTTCAGATCGAGGCAGCGGGGCCACTCATCCGACTCGGGGAACTGGGAGCCGGCAAGCCAGCCGCCACTGTTGTTGATCAAGATCTTGAGCACGCCAAGACTTGCTACCTCTGCCATCAGACTCCGGATGTCATCGGCATTGGAAGCGTCGGTCTCGATGAATAAGGCGCGACTGCCTTGCCCCGCGAGTTCCGCTGTGAGCTCCGCAGCCGCATCACGATCGATGTCGGCGATTGCAACGACAAATCCCCGCTGGGCGAGCCGCTGAGTGATCAGTTGGCCCAGACCACCCGCCCCACCGGTTACGACGGCGACTTCGGTTTCCATCCTGCTGTTCTAGCCGCGGCATCTGACACTGCTGACGCAGCGACCTTCATCGGCAGATCGCAATCGACGAAGTCGAGCTCCCCAAAATTGCGGCGAGCAACGACTCTTCCGCGCGGAAACCTGCCGCTCGCCCATACCTTCGGCGGACAGGTCGAGATAGCAACGGTGGCCGATCGCTTAACCGACCTTGGAGGTCGTGACTGCCCGCAGCACGCCGTTCACAAAAGCCGGCGACTCATCAGTCGAAAGCTCAGAAACCAGCTGGACCGCCTCAGCAACGGCGACTGCGTCAGGCACCTGGCCGTAATCGATCTCGTATACTGCGATCCGCAGTGCGTTGCGGTCCACTCGAGGCATCCGCGGGAGCGTCCAGCCGGATGCCAAGCAAGCGCTGATCCGAGCGTCGATCTCGGCTATATGGGCAACCACACCACGGACCAGCTCGGCGGTGTACTCGCGCACCGGAGGGTTGGCGTCAGCCGCCCGTTCCTCCAAAGTTGCGACCGGATCTGTGTCCCGCAACTCCGCCTCGAACAAGATGTCCAGCGCCCGCTTGCGCGCTTTGCTGCGCGTCGAGCCATGAGCCATGATCAGCTTCCGACGCGTCCCAGATAATCACCGCTCCTGGTGTCCACCTTGACCTTCTCGCCCGTCGTCAAGAAGAGCGGAACCTGGATCTGCAGCCCAGTTTCGACGGTTGCAGGCTTGGTTCCGCCGGTGCTCCGATCACCCTGCAAGCCGGGCTCGGTGTAGGTGATCACCAGTTCGACTGAGGCGGGCAGCTCGATGTAGAGCGGAGTGCCATTGTGCAGTGCCACTGTCGCCACCTGCTCCTCGAGCAGGTAGTTCCTTGCCTCACCCACCGTCTCATCCGGGATGGTGAGCTGGTCGTAAGTGCTGGTGTCCATGAACACGAAGCCCGAACCGTCGTGGTAGAGGTACTGCATGTCGCGCCGGTCGACGTTTGCCGTATCAACCTTGGTGTCAGCGTTGAAGGTCTTGTCGACGACCTTGCCGGACAGCACATGCTTGAGCTTGGTGCGTACCACCGTGTTGCCCTTGCCGGGCTTGTGGTGCTGAAACCACACCACGGACCACAACTGCCCGTCCAGGTCCAACACCATGCCGTTCTTGAGATCGTTGGTCGACGCCACGCTAACTACCCTTCTGCTTGCCTCGTTGGCAGCCGCCCAGTTTAGACCCAAGCGGTACGTATCAGACCACGCTGAAACCTGGGCTCAAAGTCGCTCTGCCGGTGAGCGCCAGCATCAGCTCGACGCCGTGGCCCAGCAGCACAGCGCAGGTTGCGGCAACCCTGGCGACCTGGCTGAGCAACTGATCACTGAACTCGGGCCTTTCAACGTCCGGTACCGCCGCCGCGATATCGAGACTGTGCACCACCAGCTCGAAGCTTCGGGTGGGCAGGTAGGTCTCGAGGCGCATCCCGCCTGCCGCTGTTGTGATCAATGGATTGCCAGCCGTCTCGACCAGCGCAGGTACGCGCTCGGCCAGCGCGTCCACCGACTCGGCGGGATTCTCTCCGAGCGCCTGTCCGGCCGCCACACCCCGGCCAACCACTCCCGCGGGATCAATGCCGGCCATAGCTACGTAGTAGGCCGCTGGGGTTGGCACTTCTTCGGTGTCGGCCGGCTGACCGAGGTAGGTCTCGACTGTGATGAGTGATCGAGAGGTGTGCCCGACTAAAGAACGGAGGTCCCACTCCCCCAGTCCAGGACCATCCCAGCGGTTTGGCGGGATACGGCGCACCAGATCAGCGAAGGTTCGCGCTGCCTCCGCGAAGGTTTCCCGCACATTGAGCTCGCCCCAGGCTTCGATCATGCTTGACATCCTTGCCTAGGAGCGTCGAGGCGGCTTCGCTAAGGTGCCAAACATGGCTTATCCGTCCCAGCCAGACCTCCTTGTGTTGCACGCAATGCGGATCCTGGGCATGGCTGACGGCACTGTAGTGGCCAGGCGATTTCAGCTTGACCCCGATGTCAGCGAGGAGCTGCTGCTCGATTTCGAGGCCAATGGCTGGATCCAGCGCGTACAGTTCGCGGACATCTCAGGTTGGGCACTGACCGACGCCGGCCGAGCCGAGGACGAACGACGTCTAGGCGCCGAGCTAGACCAGTGCGGTGCCCGATCTACGGTTGTCACGGCGTACGCCGACTTCGACCAGCTCAACGAACGCTTCCTCGATGTGATCAAGAACTGGCAGATCCGGCCAGCTCGGGGCGACTCCATGGCACGCAACGACCACAGCGACCGCCGCTGGGACGAGGGGGTGCTCGACGCCCTCGGAAC
>DATCXA010000631.1:0-5983 GCA_036566085.1 Propionibacteriaceae bacterium | reverse complement strand
TGGCGGAGGTGGCAACGCGCGGGGCCGGCCTGGACTGGAAGACCAGCCTGCAAGAGATCGCCTCCACGGCCGGCCTGGGCGTACCGGTCTATGACGTCGTGGAGTCCGGACCCGATCACGCCAAGACGTTCCAAGCCATGGTCAACATCGACGCCCACAGCTACGGGCCCGGTGCCGGCAGGAACAAGAAGGAAGCCGAGCAAAACGCGGCGGCCATTGCCTTCGCCGCTCTCAAGGGCAGCCGGGGCACCGGACCAGTCGCAGCGCGTTGATCCACCACTCGAGTGCCCGAACTTCCTGAGGTCGAAGTGGTGCGCCGTGGCCTTGCCGCCAGCATCACCGGACGCACCATCATTGGCGTACAGGTGCTGCATCCGCGCCCGGTACGACGCCACTTGACAGGTCCGGCCGACTTCGAGTTGCAAGCCGCAGGTCGTACGTTTGCTGAACCGCGGCGCCGAGGTAAGTATTTGTGGCTGCCTTTCACCGACGGCGATGCCATCTTGGCCCATCTGGGCATGAGCGGTCAGTTTCGGCTGGCTGCCGCCGATGCGCCGCTCGCACCGAACACCCGAATCATCTTTGCTTTCGCCGACGGTGAGCCGGGGCTGCGCTTCGTCGACCAACGGATGTTCGGTGGCCTTTCGGTATCGCCTGGAGGGGCCGAGCTACCACCGGAGATCGCCCACATCGGTCGCGACCCTTTTGATCCAGAGTTCGATCTCGGCGATGTCGTCGCCCGGATGCGCAGGCGCAATACGGTGATCAAGCGGGCCCTTCTTGATCAGCAGTTGGCGTCTGGCATCGGCAACATCTACGCGGATGAGGCGCTGTGGACGGCTCGCATGCACTACGCGCGACCGACCAGAACCTTGTCGCGGGCCCAGGCTGTGAGTGTGATCGCGGCCGCTACAGCAGTAATGCGCAGGGCGTTGGACGGCGGCGGTACGTCCTTCGATTCCCTCTATGTCAACATCAATGGATCCAGCGGCTACTTCGACCGCTCGCTAGCGGTCTACGGTCGCGAAGGCGAACCTTGCCCGCGTTGCGGAACACCAGTCCGTCGGGAGCCGTTTATGAACAGGTCGTCCTATCGATGCCCTCGTTGTCAGCGCGCGCCACGTGGCTTCGTAATGAAGGGCGCGATGAAGAATGAGCAGCTCCTCAAGAACGGGGTATGAGCAAAACAATGATGGAACGCCTCAGGCACTACGTGCTGGTCCGCCATGGGCACAACTGGGTGCTGCTCTTCCGGTTCGCCCTGGTTGGCGCGTCCGGTGTTTTCGTCAATCTGTTCGTTGCGATCATGTGCAAGAAGATTGGGCCGGACGAGAACGGCATCTTCTTTGACTTGCCACTCACCGACTTCAACATCCGCTGGTATCACGCCTACTCAACAATCGCGTTTCTGGTTGCCAACCTGTGGAACTTCGAACTCAACCGGCTCTGGACGTTCCGCAGCGCGAAACATGCCGGCTGGTTTCGGGAGTACTTTCCTTTCCTGACCGTGGGCATCCTTGCCCAGATCGTTGGCCTGGGTATCTTGACGCTCCTCATGCATCCGGATTCGATCTTTTCGCTCTCGCCGACCATCTTTGACAATTCCACGGGCTTCCGCACCCGGTTCTACTGGGCGCAGCTGATCACGATCGCGATCGTCACACCGGTCTCATTCCTGCTGAACAAGGTCTGGACCTTTTCAGCCGTACGCGGCAAGCATCAGGTGGCTGAGACGGCGGACGAGACAGTGGAGAGCGAGCATCCCACGGCGGGCGTCTAAGGCTCACTGGTCCGCGGCAATCTGAGGACCCACCCTGCGACGTGCCAAGACTCTCGGCCACCGTCGGTTAAAGTGATGTCGCCTTCCGCAGTCAGATCTACGCCTGAGCTCACACCGTCGAGAGGTGGACGTTGTACCTCAAGAGCCTGACCTTGCGTGGATTCAAGTCCTTCGCATCCGCGACAACCCTCAACTTCGAGCCTGGCATCACTTGTGTCGTCGGCCCCAATGGTTCCGGCAAGTCCAATGTCGTGGACGCACTCAGCTGGGTGATGGGGGAACAAGGCGCCAAGACGTTGCGCGGCGGAAAGATGGAGGACGTTATCTTCGCCGGCACCTCGGGTCGGGCGCCGCTAGGTCGCGCTGAGGTGGTGCTGACGATCGACAACTCCGACGGCGCACTGCCTATCGAGTATTCCGAAGTCACCATTTCCCGCACGATGTTCCGCAATGGTGGATCGGAGTACGCCATCAATGGGAATGCGGCTCGGCTACTTGATATCCACGAGCTGCTCAGCGACTCCGGAATCGGCCGAGAGATGCATGTCATCGTTGGCCAGGGGCAGCTGGATTCGATCTTGCAAGCGACACCTGAGAGCCGGCGCGGCTTCATCGAAGAGGCAGCCGGAGTACTCAAGCACCGCAAGCGCAAAGAGAAGGCGGTCCGCAAGCTGGAGGCCTGCGAGGCGAACCTGAACCGGCTCTCAGACCTGATCAACGAGATAAGACGGCAGCTCAAGCCGCTCGGTCGGCAAGCGGAGGTGGCCCGGAAGGCAGCTGTGATTCAAGCCGACGTACGTGATGCCAAGGCGCGGCTGTTGGCCGATGACTTGCTGCAGGCGACGCAGGCACTGGAGTCCGAGCTCGCCGATGAGCAAGCGATGCATGAGCGCCGCAGAACCCTGGAGCTGGCGCTTGAGACTGCCAGAGAAAACGAGCTAGCCGCCGAAGAAGCCGTACGTCAGGGCCTACCGAGACTGACCGCTGCGCAAGAGACCTGGTATTCCCTTGCCGCGCTGAAGGAGCGGGTTGCCACCACGCTGTCAATCGCGCGAGAAAGAATGCGGCAGGCCGAAGACGAGCCCGGAGAACAGCTTTTTGTTCGGGATCCTGACGAACTAGATCGTGAGGCTGCTCGGGTTGCCGCCCAGGAGAACGAGCTCTCCAGTCAGCTGGAGGAACGAGCGGAGGCGCTGCAGGAGGCCACCGATCACCGGACCACGTGCGAGGAAGCACATCGAGGTGAAGAGAATCGGCTGGCTGGGCTCGTCCGTGCGGCTGCAGACCGGCGAGAAGGCCTGGTGCGGCTGACCGGCCAGGTGAACTCGCTCCGCAGCCGGGGGGAAGCAGCCGCCGCCGAGATCAGCCGACTCTCGGCTGCCCAACAGGAGGCCGCAGCGCGGGCCCAGCAAGCTTCCCGGGCGTTTACCGCCCTGGAGACCAAGATCGCTGGGTTGGATGCCGGTGAGCTGAACCTGGATTCTAATCACGAAGTGGCATTAGAGGTCGTAAATCGCATTGAGCAGCAACAACATGAGCTACGTCGTCAGGAGCAAGCCGCGACTCAGGAGCGAGCCGCTCTTGCCGCCCGTGTCGAGGCCCTTCATGTGGGGTTGAACCGCAAGGACGGTTCATGGGCGTTGCTCGCCGCCGGCGACCGGTTGGACGGCCTGCTCGGGTCGGTTGCGGCGCTAGTGAACGTGCAAAGCCCGTACCAGACGGCGATCGCAGCAGCCTTCGGTGCCGCAGCGGACGCAGTCGCCGTAAGAGACCTCGATGCGGCAATTGACGCGTTCGGCCATCTCAAGACCGAGGATCTGGGACGGGCTGGCTTATTGCTTGGCAGTGCGACCGAGATTGAGCCGATCGAGGATTGGCCGGCCCTGCCCAACGGGGCTCGGTATGCCGTTGAAGTTATCGACGTACCCGACCAGCTCAGCCCGGCGGTGAACCGCCTGCTCAGCAAGGCTGCACTGGTCGAGAGCCTGCCTGCCGCCCGCAATCTCATCGCCACGCTCCCAGATGTTGTCGCGATCACTCGCGACGGGGATGTGCTGAGTGCTCACTTTGCGGCCGGCGGATCATCCGCAACGCCTACCCTGATCGAGTTGCAGGCAGCCATCGATGACGCCGAGCGGCGGCTGAGCGAAGCCAGTCATGCTTGTGATCGGCTGCGGTTCGCGCAGAGCCAGCTGGATGAGCAGCACCGTCAGGCAAGTGCCGCGGTCGAGATCACTCTTGCCAGGCTGCATGAGTCAGACGCTGCGATGGCTGCCTTGGCAGAGGAGCTCGGACAACTCAGCTCAGCAGCGCGTTCGGCTAACGCGGAGGCCGATCGCCTGCAGCAGGCCATCGCAGCTGCAGAGGAGGCACGAGACCGCGATGTTGCCGGCCTTGCCGACCTGGAGCACCGTCTCGAACTAGCCGCTGAGACTGTGGATGAGATCGAGCCGAGTCCCGCAGAACGTGACCGACTCGCTGAAGAGGCCAGGCTGGCCCGAGCCGCGGAAATGGACGCCAGGCTGGCGTTGCGCACTCTGGAGGAGCGGGCTCGTGCCCTCGCTGGACGAGCAGATGCCTTGCGCCGTGCGGCCGAGAGGGAACGCCAGGCGCGCAACCGCGAGATCGCCCGCCGCGAGCGAATGCTGCGGGAGGCGCGTACTGCCACGGCGGTCCGTGCCGGAGCAACCTTCCTAGCACAGCAACTTGAACGGTCCCTCGCTTTGGCGGCACGTGAGCGCGCTGAGGCCGAGGCGGCCAGAAGTGATGCGGAAGCTGCGCTGATCGCTGCCCGCGGAACAGTGCGCTCCCTGACGCGGGACTTTGAGTCATTGGTCGATGCAGCCCACCGTGACGAGGTCGCTCGGGCGGAGCAGCAGATGAGAGTGGAGGTGCTGGCAGAGCGGGCTATGTCCGAGTTGGGGTTGCAGGCGGACGCATTGCTCGCCGAGTACGGACCCGACAAGCCGGTGCCGGTGATCACTCGAGAGGACGGCACCCCGACAGCGGCTGAGGAGGACCAACCAGAGCCGGAGCCCTACATCCGCGATAAGCAGCAGAAGCGGCTGCGGATCGCCGAGCGCGAGCTAAGCCTTCTCGGTCGAGTCAACCCGCTGGCTCTGGAGGAGTTCGAGGCCCTCGAGGCGCGGCACAAGTTCCTCTCCGAGCAGTTGGAGGATCTGAGGAAGACCCGGCGTGACCTACTCGACATCATCGTTGAGGTCGACAACAGGGTGGAGCAGGTCTTCGCGGACGCCTACGCCGATGTCGCTGTGGCCTTCGAGCGGGTGTTCGCGCGACTTTTTCCGGGTGGCGAAGGTCGGTTGATCCTGACCGAACCAGGCGACTGGTTGACCACTGGGGTGGATGTCGAGGCGCGTCCGCCAGGAAAGAAGATCAAGAGACTTTCGTTGTTGTCCGGCGGCGAACGCGCCCTGGTGGCGGTGAGCTTTCTGATCTCTTTGTTCATCGCGCGGCCCAGCCCCTTTTACATCCTTGACGAGGTTGAGGCCGCTCTCGACGACACAAATCTTGGCCGCCTGCTGGAGATCTATGAAGAGCTGCGGGCGACCAGTCAGTTGCTCGTCATCACTCATCAGAAGCGCACCATGGAGATCGCTGATGCCTTGTACGGAATCAGCATGCGCGGTGACGGTGTCTCAACCGTAATCTCATCGCGACTGCGTGAGACTGAGTCCGTCGCCTGACCTCAGAGTGCGATCCAAAGTTGTGATGAAATCGAGAGCTAAGAATCGGCCTCTCGATACCGGCATCGTGATCTTGGCTTGGCAGACTAAGCGGTCGAGAGCTGTTCCACCGGCACCGCGTCTCTCGCAAACGCGGCTGTACGACCCGTAAGACAGTTCCTTCCCCATGTATTTGTCTAGACCGACTGTCTGAAAGGAAGATCGTGACCTCCATCGTCGTCGCAATGATTGTGATTTTGGTCCTTGCTGGTTGCACAGCGGGTCTGGTTTTACTCGGGATTGAGGGGCGCGGCAAGCAGCGCGCACCGAAGCTCGCTGACCGGATGGCCCGCGCCGCGCAGCATCTCAACGGTGATGGGGAGCCTCCCACTCGCCTGGTCAAACTAATCGAGTCCACTCGCGGTCGCTGAGGCAGGCCGTCCGGCTCTCCTCACCTAAGATGAGCCGGTGGATGCGACAACTCTGTGGGTGGTCGTCGGCGTGATTTTGCTGGCGG
>DATCXA010000616.1:0-8196 GCA_036566085.1 Propionibacteriaceae bacterium | reverse complement strand
CGATCAACCGCGTGCAAGGTGTCAAGACCAGCCAGCCGCTGCTCTGGAAACCGCTGGGCTGGTATCGGGTAGACATCGACATCTTGGGCCACGCCCACGAGGACGGCGAAAACAGTGAGTCGACCGCGTCCAGCGTGCTGCTGCCAGTCGCCAGCCGCGATGAGGTCGAGCTCGCTCTAGCACGCGTACTGCCGGGTTTCGATCTTGACCGGATTGAACTCCAGCCCTCACCTAAACGCGCTCGATGGCTACGGTGGTTCGACTTCTGGACGCTGCACTATGGCTGGGACGACCGCACTTTGATCACCGAGCATGGCTGGATCACGCATGTACGCGACGTCGTGCCGCATGCCAAGACCCAGTCCGTACGCATCGAACAGGGTCCGCTGCAACGGTTGCTCCGGCTGGCCGACGTCCATGTCCACACACCGCGCGGGCCAGTGAACGCCGTTGCCCACCAGCTTGACGATCACGCTGCGCGGGAGTTGGCACTGAGCCAGCTGGATCGGGCTCGAGCCGCCCGCGCTGCGGAGCGAGAGCATCGTGCCGTCGAAATGGTGCGCGGAGATGATCATGATGGCGATGCCGAGTTGCTAGCGCAGTTCGGCATCAGTCGTGATCAACTTCTTGGCTCCGGAGGTGAGAGCGAGGTATTCGCTCTTGATCATGAGCGGGTGCTGCGGCTCTATCGGAGTCGACATGAGGCTCCTCGGCAGACCGCCGCGCAGCTGCGGTCACTTTACGCCAGCTGGCACGGCGTCGACATTGGCATCGAGTTGCCGATGATCATGGAGACGGGTGACTACCACGGGCGCTTCTACACCGTCGACCGCCGCTTCTCTGGTCGGAATTTCTCAAGCTGGTTGCAACAAGCTGATATCGCCCAACGCCGCCCGGCGTTGATCAGCTTTCTCGACGCGACCGAGCGGCTGCAGCATCTGCAGAGCCCGGTGCCCGGTTTCGCGCGATTGATCGGCGATAGGACACCACAGCAATTCGGCACACTTGGGGAGCTGCTCAGCAATATGCTCATGGGCCCTGTGCAGGCCAGCCGAGCTCGGCTGGAACGCGATGTCCCTGGTGTTAGTGAGGTGTGGAACCGGCTACACACCGACCTCGCTCAGCGCTCGGTCGCGCCGGCGCTGGTACACGGCGACGTATGCCCACCTAACGCGTACCTCAGCCAAGGTCCACAGGGTCCCGTCGTCACCGGAATTGGTGATTTCAGTCCGCACACGCTGAACGCTGACCCGCTCATGGATCTGGCAGGCGCGGTGATCTTCCTGGAGCTTGAGCCGTACGCCGACGCACCGGCGGATGCTGCCTGGCTGCAGGCAGTCGCAGTGGAGCGGCACGGACGCGACATCGTCGGTTTGATTGATGTTTACCGCCGCTACTACGGCTTTTACTTCTCCAACTCGTACGAGTTTGATCCCAATCTGTACGCCTGGTGCTTGCGTCAGCTGGGTCGCTGAACCTTGTCTGGTGACAGCCGGTAGCGGATAGTTGGCGCAGGAAAGGCGGTGACTGTGAATCTCGAACCTGGCGAGATGCGTACGCTCCAGTTCGGACCGTTCTGGATTTTGAGCGCCGTCGCCGGCACATACAACAGATTCAAAAGTTACGAGCTCGAAGCGTTTTGGGACACAGTCGTCGCCGTCGCAGTGCGTACCTCAGGGCCGGCGCGCGACATTCTGACCTCGATGGCCGAAGACCGTTCCGAGCTGTTGCTCGACTTCGAACTCGATGATCGGCCGGTGGTTTCGGGACTGCGGCACATTATGGAGATCCTCGACCGCATCGAGCCAGCAACATCTACTGACTTCAGGCTCGCGCTCTTGAGAATTGGAGTTGGAATCGCCCGCATCAGGGGCCCGTACGGGCGGACGATCAGCCCGGAGCATGAACAACTCCTGGAATTGATCGCAGTGCTGCTGGAAATGGACTTCGCGCCTCATATTGGTGATGTTCTGGTCTGAGCTAGGCACTCCCCGTAAGAGCCGGATATCGCTAGGCTCCCAGCATGAGCGAAGAACCGGTACGTAGCGCGCCTGTGCTCGGCATCGACATCGGTGGCAGCGGCATCAAGGGAGCACCCGTCGATCTTGCAACTGGCGAGTTCACCACCAAGCGACTTCGCATCACTACGCCGCAGAAATCAACACCGAAGAACGTGGCGGCGGTTGTCGGTGAGATTGTGGACAACTTCTCGAAGATCATTGGCGATGGCCCGATCGGCATCACGATCCCGGCCGTAGTGACTCACGGCAAGACCCGGTCCGCCGCAAACATCGACAAGTCGTGGATCGATGCCGAGGCCGAGAAGATCTTCGAGAAGCACCTGGGTCGCGACATCTTGTTGGTCAACGATGCTGACGCGGCCGGCATCGCTGAGGTGCATTATGGCGCGGCCGCAGGCCATCCGGGCCTGGTGATCATGGTGACGTTGGGCACCGGAATTGGCACAGCAATCGTCTACCGCGGCGTCCTAGTCCCCAATTCCGAGCTGGGTCATCTGGAGATCGACGGCCACGACGCCGAAACCCGAGCGGCCGCTAGCGTCAGGGAGAGAGAGGATCTCTCGTTCAAGGAGTACATCCCACGACTGCAGCGTTACCTCGAGCGACTCGAGGCCTTGTTATGGCCCGACTTGATTGTGATCGGCGGAGGCATAAGTAAGAACTCGGACAAGTTCATCCCGAAACTTAAGCTCAATGCCGAGGTGGTGCCAGCCAAGCTGCTGAACACAGCCGGCATCGTTGGTGCCGCATGGCTCGCCGCTGACCGCCTGATCCACCCCGACGAGCTCAGGTAACACTCTCCCCCACTCCCAACCGGTCCCGGCTCGGTCGACGAAACCTCCGTTCACGTAGGCTGCGATCGCTCTACATAGGTTGCAACCTATGTAGACCGTCAGAAACCTGTGCAGACCTAGGGCGGATATGGGCGTCGGCGAGCTGCCCGCATGGCGTCACGCCGCTGCTGACAACGATTCAGCTGGCAATGATGGTGCGACCGCGTACGTACAACCGGTATGACTGGTCGAGAGCATGGGCCAAATCTGCCATAGTGCGATGTGCCCTCTGAGGCATGACCTCAGACCATATAAATCGACTCATGCCGCGAAGATCAGCACGCATTGCGTCTTCTCGCTTCTTTTCACGAATGACGCATTCCGATGCCGTCTCGCCCGGTCGAAGTAGCCTCTGATACTTGATTTTCCCGTCGAACTCACCGAGGTGGCGCTGCTGCTCCCAATAGAAGTCCGAGATGCCCACGAGAACGCCATACCGGTCGATGACGTGATATTGCAACTCAGGTATAGGGATGCCATGTCGATGGAACTGAACCCTTGTGACGGATTCTCCCGGTGTATCGGCGCGGGGGTCGGCCAGCTTGATCGCTACCCTCCCGCGCCGCGATCCTGGAAAGTACGCGAAGCGCTGCTGCAGCTCCTCGAGCGCTTCGCTTAGTCCCGGATCGTGAAGTAGCGCGGAGTCAGCAGTCACCACGCCACTCTCCAGGCTCGATCGGCAGGCTACTTCCCAGACTGCGCGCGCCGGACTGATCGCCATCACACCGTCGTACATACCAAGATCATCTTCGATGTCCTGGGTCACGACATGGTGATTGATCTTCGCCGCATGATGTGAACAGCCGCGATCAAGTCGCAGCAGATGAACAACGCTGAGATCTTGCTGATAGAGCGCAAAGCCGTGCAATGCGGCGGCTGACGGACCTGTCAGCGCTACCTCCCCTTGCTGCGCAGCCAATGCCGCGCGAGCATGCAAGAGATGCTTGCCAGCGTCATCGCTCCCGTTATAGAGATCGGCGGGCGCGTACATGCCCCGTCGGAGTCGTACGATCAATCCCTCACGCCGGGCGGTCGCGAGCGTGCGGTCGGTTTCGCCGCAATCAAGGGCTTCGGCGCGGCTGAAGAATCCGCGGTTGGAGCGGAGCAGGTGTCCCAAGTTCGCATTCATGCCAGCAACCTTGGAGGTGTGAGCACGCTGGGCGGAACCACCTCAGGTGAAATCTGTGGATATCTCCGGACACTTTTTTGGAGCCGGAGCGCCTCGGGTAGTGCGCCAAGGTACAGCGACTAACGGCTCTGCACAGGTTGCTAACGGTCCGCATAGGTTGCAACCCGTGCAGACCGCATGCAACCTACGTGCACGTAGGTTGCGCCAGCGAGTGAGGGATCCAGGGGCAAGCAATGGTGAGGATCCAGAAGCGCTAAGAGCCACTTACATGCGCTCTAGAGGCTCGATTCCGAGCATGGTCAGCCCCGAGGCGAGTACGCGCTTGGTGGCCAAGCACAACGCGAGTCGCGAATCACGGACAGCACCTGAGGACTGCAATACCGGACATTGCTCGTAGAAGATCGCTAGCGCTCCAGACAACTCGTAGAGGTAGTTGCATAGCCGGTGCGGCTGGAGAGTAGATCCGACGTCCTCGACGACATCGCCGAATCGGGTCAGCAACAAGGCCAGCATTTGCTCTGCCGGCTCCTCGAGCACTAAGACCTTCAACTGCTCGCCATAGCCGCGTGCAGTCGCCTTCCGCAGCACCTGAGTTACCCGAGCATGCGCGTACTGCAAATAGGGGCCGGTGTTTCCGGTTGTCTGCACCATCCGGCCGACATCAAAGACGTAATCCTTGTTCAGGCCATTGGATAGGTCGGCGTACTTGATCGCTGCGAGCGCGACCGGCGGTGCAGCCTGCTCCTCGGCAGCGTCCAGCAACGTATTGAGCGTCACGGCCGTGCCCTCGCGAGTCTTGAACGGCTTGCCATCCGTACCAAGCACAGTGCCAAATGCGACATGCTCGGTGATCACGTCGTCGGGCAAGAACGCAGCTTTGCGGGCTACGGCGAATACCAGGTCGAAATGATCAGATTGCCGGGCATCCACCACATAGATGATCCGATTGGCATGCAGGTTGCGCACCCGATGTCTGATCGCCGCCAGATCCGTTGCCGAGTAACCGAAACCACCATCGCTCTTCCGAACGATCATGGGCGCAGCAAAGCCTTCGACAAAGACGCACAGAGCGCCATCGTCGACAACGGTGATACCGCTACGCTCCAGCTCGGCGACGACCTCAGGAAGATCATCGTTATACATCGACTCGCCAGCAAGATCATCATTGGTGAGCAATACGCCCAACCGGGCGTACGCCTCATTGAACCCAGCCAGTGAGACATTGATCAACTCACGCCAAATGTTCCGAGTCTCCTCATCACCCGCCTGCAAGGCGACGACGCGCCGCCGCGCACGGACGGCGAAGTCCTGATCGGTCCCGAAGTGGGCGCTGGCTCGGGCATAGAGCGCCTCCGCCTCCGGCAGGGTCAATGTTGATGCGTCAATGCCTTCATCCAGGATCTGCTCCACCAGCATTCCGAATTGAGTGCCCCAATCGCCAATGTGGCTTTGCGCAATCACCTTGTGACCGAGCATGGAAAGAACTCGGCGCAAGCAGTCCCCGATCACGGTTGCTCGCAGATGTCCGACATGCATTTGCTTGGCCACATTCGGAGACGAGTAGTCGATCACCACGACTTGAGGGTTGGAGGTCTGCGACACTCCCACATGCGGATCCGCAAGCTCATCGGTGACCGCTTGGGTCAAGACGTCGGTACGGAGCCGAAAGTTGATGAAGCCGGGCCCAGCGATCTCGGGCGGCTCGGTCAGGTCGGAAATCTCGAACTTGGCAACCAGCTGGGCGGCAATCTCACGCGGTGGCTTGCCTTCACTATTCGCCAGGCGCAGTGCCACATTCGACTGGTAATGGCCGAACTGCGGACGGGTGGCAGACCGGAGCTCCGGATCAATACCGGCGACGGCTTCGATCCGAGCGCTTAGCAGCGACGCAAGGGAAGACACAAGCCGGATTATTTCACTGCCCTATAGATCTGCCCTACTTTTCTATTGACGCTCGACACCCGACTCGCCTATCCAAGCCTTCTAGTCATCAGGCGGCTCCTGCCAGCGGTAGATCTGACCATCGCGCAGCTCCACAGCGACGGGCTCAGCCGGCAGCGCTGCGTTCTGCAACCAATCCAGAATCTTGGTCCGTCCACGTAGTCGCGAACCATCGGCGGCCGTCCAGTGCAAATAGGGATGCAGCATCAGACGCACTGCGTCCCAGTCCCGCTCCAGCATCGCCTGATGCGCCGCCTGGACCACGTCCTGCACGAGGACAGTATGGTGCTCCGCTAGGGACTGGGCTGGCAGTTCGGGCACCAATAGCTATGCCGTTCTTCCCCGACAGGTCCGAATTCCTCAAAGCGGATCGGCGTGCCGCAGCGTCGGCAGGGCTGTCCCGCTCGCTGGTAGACATAGGCGCGCCGACCAGGGCGCAGATCACCCGTAGTTGACTGCTCTGCTCGCCAACGGTTTGCCTGAAGTAGCTGCTGACCCCGTTCGACTACCCGCCGCAGGTTCTTGACTTCGCCGACGGGTCTATGCGGATGAACGCCCTGAAGGAAGAGCAGCTCTGCTCGATAGAACGTTCCAAGTCCAGCGAGGTTTCGCTGATCCAGCAGGGCCTCACCAATGGTGCGGTCAGGCTGACTGGTGAGCCGCTCGACCGCCTCGTCAGGATCCCAATCAGGTCCGAGCAGGTCAGGCCCAAGATGCCCGACAACGGTGTTTTCCGAGGCTGTCGGAACGAGCTCGACGATCGGTAACCGGTAGCCGACGGCATCGTGATCACTGGTCGCGAGCACAGCCCGGATTTCAAAGCTCGGTCCGCCACTCCAGCGCCGGCCGCGTGGATAGATCCGCCAGGCGCCGTCCATCTTGAAATGGGTGTGCAATGTGAAGTCGTTGCTGAACCGGAACAGCTGGTGCTTCCCACGGGAGATCACTTCGCGGACGCCAACGCCGGTCAGATCCGTTGTCGCTAGGGACGGGACACGGAATTCCGATCTGGTCAGCACCCCGCCAGCAAGCACCTCGTTCAGTCGCCGGCATGCCCGCCAGACGGTGTCTCCCTCCGGCACGGCCTCATTGTGCCGTGTCGTTCAAGCTGCGAGCGTCGGAAATCGCGCGCCCGCCGTGCTGGGGAGGAGGGAGCAGAGGCGCTTTTTCTCTGCGAGCGACGATGAAGTAGGCGGATTCCGCAGGGCGCGATGCGCGAGCAGCTCCGGAATTCAAGCTGCGAGCGCCCGCAGCATGACCGAAATCCACGTCCTCCAAGGTCGCCAGGTCTCGGCCAAAGCAAGGAGCTCGGCATCCGTGAGCTCATGATCTATCCCGTACGCCTGCTGGATCGCTGCTTGGGACCGAGGTTCTCCGACGGTGGGCGCGTCGGCATGACCGCAAGCTCGGATCACGATCAACGAGCTGTAGAACGGGCCGATGCCAGGCAGTTGCTGCAGTTCGGTTTGGGCATCCTCGGGAGCCATTGCGCGCAAGCGATCCGCATCCAGTACGCCGCGTTGCGCGGCCTGAGCCACAGCACGCAGCCTCGGAATCCGGTCTGCCGGCAATCCGGATATCGACTCAATTTCAAGCACTGCGCTGGGCGTCGGTACGCACAGCGTCGCGGTGCCAGACAGCTCGAAGCTAGCTCCACACAGCTCCGACATCCTGGCCCGGAGCGTGATTCCCTGGCCGCGTGCTCGACGTGCGCTAATGATGGACCAGAGCGCAGCCTCGTACGGCGAGTAGAACAACGCTGGTCGGAATCCCGGTGCCTTCATATGGACCCGCGCCAGCACCGGATCGGACAGGCACAACTGATGGAATGCCTCACCATCGTGATCAAGGGATACGACTCTGGCAACTTGTTTGCGCAGTGCTTCGACTTCGGTGTCGCTCAGCGGATCCCCCAGTGACTGCACCTTCAACTCGAGCCGATCCCCGACCTGCTGTGCCGCCACGCCGACCTGGCGCTCATAGTCGCCATCCAGGCAGAATGCCATCCGCATCACGCCGTCGAAGCTGCGCTCATCACGGTGCCCGAACCCCATCATGGCGATAGCACGCAGATCGAACGGGCCCACGATGGGTAGTTCTGTTGTTGTACTCGTCAAGCCCGATGTCGTCATCACAACATCAGTTTGGGCGGCACCGCTGACATTCTGTGAGCTGCTCGAGCAATACCCACGCTCGCAGCCGCGGGAACGCTTCGCGCCCTTAGCCTTGGGGAGTGCCAGCGCCGACCAGGTCCGGGAAGTGGTGGCGGAAG
>DATCXA010000600.1:0-3049 GCA_036566085.1 Propionibacteriaceae bacterium | reverse complement strand
GGGCGACACGAATTACGAGACGGCCCGTCGGGTATGGAACCACGCGATCGACAAACGGCCGGCGCTGATCGTACGAGCTGCGTCCACCGAAGATGTGGTGCGAGCTGTCAGATTTGCTCGACGCCAAGGTCTGCCGATCGCGGTACGCGGCGGTGCGCACAGCGCTGCTGGCTTTTCCACCTGTGACCAAGGGATTGTCATTGACCTCGCACAGCTCAATGAGGTGCAAGTTGATGTTGGCTCACGGCGGGCGTTCGCAGGAGGCGGATCCACATGGAAGATCTTTGATGCGGCCACGCAGGTACATGGGCTAGCGACTACGGGTGGACTGGTCGCGAGCACTGGTCTTGGTGGTTTCGTGCTCGGTGGCGGTGTCGGCCATTTGGTCCGTAAGTACGGGCTCACCTGCGACAATCTTCTGTCCGCCGAGTTGGTGACCGCCGACGGATCGATTCTGCAAACCTCCGCATCACAAAATCCAGAGCTGTTCTGGGCACTGCGTGGAGGTGGCGGCAACTTCGGAGTCGCCACGAGATTCGAGCTTGGCCTACATCGGGTTGGTCCGGTCGTCCTCGGCGGTGTCATCATCTACCCCGGTGAACAGACGGCCCAGGTCATGACCGGCTGGCGTGACCTGCTGCCCGGCGCACCAGACGAGCTCACGACTAAGATTGCCGTGGCAGCAGCCCCGCAGGCGCCGTTCATTCCGGTGGAATGGCGCGGCAGAAAGGTTGCCTCGGTAGTCGCCTGCTGGGCCGGCGACCCAGCTGAGGGTGAAGACGTCGTTAGACCGTTACGGTCACTTGGCACGCCAATCGCAGACCTATTGGGCCCGATTCCCTATCTGGACCTGCAGCAGCTCTTCGACCCCGCGTGGCCGGCAGGTGCCGCGAACTACTTCACTTCGGCTTTCTTCGACCGGATGCCGGACGAGGCTATCAATACCGTCGTCGACTATCAGCGGTACGCCGCTAACCTGCCGGTGCGTTCCGAGCTTCACCTTCATCACCTCGGCGGAGCAATAACGCGAGTTCCACCTGGCGTTACTGCCTTCACCGACCGCACCTCGAAATTTGTGCTCTTCAGCGTCGCGCGCACACCCGGTCGAGCCGAGCTTTCAGAACATATCGAATGGGCACGTGCCGCGCGAAATGCCTTGGCGATCTATGGAAAAGGAGGAATGTATGTGAACTTTCCCGGGGATGGTCAGAAAGTTGATGTAGATCGTAGTTATCCACCGCAAATTTATACCCGCCTGCAGGCCGTCAAGAATCAATACGATCCGCTCAATGTATTCCGATTCAACATCAATATCCGGCCAGCTAATTAATGAAAGGAACGGGTAATGAGACTCAGCCTCGTGTACGACGATATACAAGCCGTCCTCGCCGCATCAGTAGATTCCGACGACGTTGCTAAACCATTACGTGGCGGTGCCAGTGATGCTGACTTGGACATTTCAATTGAGAAAGGTGATGGTAAGCCGACTGAGCCCGCCGAGCATCTGCGGCCTCTTCAACGGCAAAAATAACAACTCGCTGTGAATTGAACGGAGGAGAAGATGTTAAGAAGATTGGGAAGAGGCGGCGCAGTGCTGGCTATCGCAGCAATCGGTGGCTTCTTGTACGGCGGCAACGCGTATGCTGACCCAGCCCCGAGCCCGCCGGCCCCGTTTGCGGTTGAACCGCTCACGCCGCGAGCGGCCTTCACCGACCAAACAGCAATGCAGTTTCGCCTGAAGATCGATGGACAAAGTACCGACGTGATCAAGACTTCGGATCCGTCCAACGTGGTGACTACCAAGATCACCGTGCAACCCGGCGCGCAATTCCCATGGCACACCCACCCCGGGCCGGTGTTAGTCACAGTTTTGGAGGGCGAGATGACCTACGTGTTGTCCAGCGACTGCGTCGGACATCGCCACCCGGCCGGGACGGCATTTGTCGATCAAGGTCATGAAGTGCACACCGCGTACAACGGCACAAAAGGCGTGACGGTGCTCTTCGCAACATTCTTGGAGGTACCGTCGGGGACTGCACCGCTCAGCATTCCGACGAACAAGCCGCCGAATTGTAAGATCCCGACGAGCTGATAATTCAGCCGGACCGGAGTAAAGGTGGGGCCGGTGGCCCCACCTTCTCCATTTTTCAGTGGAGCGGCGGCCGTTCCGGGCTATGCCTTGGCGATCGTCAGCGCCTTACCGAGCTCAATGCGCGTCGCAAGCGTCTCGGCCTTGATCCAGTCCTGGTGACGCAGCAGATCGTCGCTGTCTGGCAGGGTCAGCACAATCCGGTCGGTCAGCTCTAGCCCGGCGTCCTTCCGCATCGTGTTGACGGTATGAATCAGCTCGTATACCCGCCCACGGAGTTCGAGCTCGGAGTCGACATCGGTATCCAGGGCGACGGACAGTGCTAGATCGTTCGCAATCGCCCAGCCGCTGATCTCGACCCGCTCCCCACGAATCAACTCATCAGCTTCGAGCTCGACGTTGGCGACCCGGACGCGCCCGCCACCAAGCTCCTCGGCCTCGCCGCGTTCCAGCGCCGCCTTGATATCGCGTACCTTCGGCCCGAGTCGTGGTCCGAGCACCCGAAGGTTGGGCAGCAGCCGGACCTGGGCTACGGGACCTTGATCAAATCCGACCTCGTTTACCCGCAGCTCCTCCGCGATTTCATCCGCATGCTCCCGGGCCAGCTGCGCGCCGCGTACGTAACCCCGACGCAGCGGCTGGCGGAGCTTCACGCCTGCGGTGCTGCGGGCCTCTCGACCGAGCTCCACGATCCGGCGTACCTCTGCAATTTCGGCGAGGAGGCGCTCATCAGGCCGGCGCATCTCGGGCCAGCCTGCCAAAAAGACACTCTCCGGCGCACCCTCGCAGGCATCGGCCACCAGGTTTCGCCATAGATGATCAGCGAGGAATGGCATGACCGGCGAGATCAAACGCAGGCCGGTGACAACCGCAAACCAAAGCGTCCGAAACGCCGCGTCATCGTAGCTGTAGAAGCGCCGCCGCGACCGGCGAATGTACCAATTCGAGAGGTCGTCGACG
>DATCXA010000599.1:0-3397 GCA_036566085.1 Propionibacteriaceae bacterium | reverse complement strand
CCGTCTCCGCTGAAGGCAGCACCGTCTGCGTCTTTATACGACGTTTGAACTCCTCATGCAGCCTTTCCACCGCGTTCGTCGTGCGTGCCGATCGCCACTGGCTGTCGGGCAATCGGGTGAAGGTGAACAACCGGTCTCCAGCTTCTTCCAGGCTGTCGGCGACCGCGCGACATTTCAGCCGCCATTTGCGGATGAACGACTTGCGACGTGCCTCGACCTCCTTCGCTATGCCGGCGTAGATCATGTCGTTGTAGTCGGTCGAGATTTCCTCATGCAGTCGTTCTGGAGCATGAGCCAGAAGGTTGCGGTGTTTGTGGACGGTGCACCGCTGGACCAGTGCCTCGGGCCACACCAGGCCAACGGCCTTCTCCAATCCTCCTGCACCATCGATGATGACAAAGCTCGGTACTTGCAAACCACGCGAGACCAGATCGTCAAGCAGACCGCGCCAGGCAGCCTCGCTTTCACCACCCATGTTGCGCACCGCCAGCAGAATCTTCTGGCCGTCACGCCGTATGCCCAGCGCCACCAGCAACGATATCGATGTCGTCTTGCCGTCGAGCCGCACCCTGACCACCGTGCCATCCAGGATGAGGCGGACAACATCCTCGTCAGCCAACGAACGACGACACCATGCCTGCCAATCCGTCTGCACCTTTCGCCAGGTCCGGCTGACAACATCTTTGCCAACCGCACCCTTGAACAGTGCTCCCAACGCCCGCCGCACCCGACGCGTATTGGTGCCGGACAAATAGGTGCCGGCGATCAACGCCTCCACCTGCCGGGTCATTCGCCCATACCGTGGCAACGCTTCACTGCGCCATTCTCGGCTCGTCCCATGACCGTCGTTCAGCCGCGCGCGCGGTACTTGGATCGTCACTGCGCCAAACGAACCAAGCAGTTGGCGTGCTCGCCGCCCATGCCGATAGCCGGCCGTACCGCTCGCGACATTAGCGGTTCCAGGACGCTGATAACGCGAGCGTCCCAGCGCGTCGTCCAATTCCGCCTCCACAAGGTTCTCGATGAACCCCCGTACCCGGGTAAGTGGGTTGCTGAGAACACCTTGCCTTGACCGAGGGCGATGCGCTGATGTTTTGGCATGGACGGCGAGCATGCGACGATCGAGCGCGACGGTTCGGTAAGGGGCGGTCATAAGGGTAGTCATATGACTGCCCCGACTCAGCGGATCGAGGTGATTACCCGAGGCGAGCGGCGGCGGCGCTGGTCGATTGAGGAGAAGCGGGAGATTGTTGCGGAGAGCCTTGGGGCTGGGGTTCGGCCGAGCGAAGTCATCCACAAGCACGGGATCACGTCGGGTCAACTATACGCTTGGCGCCAGCAGCTGACCCGGCGCGTGGACGGGCGGTCGGCACATCCGCCGGCCGGCTTTGCACGCGTGGATGTGGTTGCGGGAGAGCGGGAGGTGCCGGCGCCGCCCGTGCCCGAGACGTCGGCGGTGGCAACCAAATCGCAGGCGCATGTGCCGGCGTTTGCTACGTTGCGTAGCAAGGGATCGATCGAAGTTGTGCTGCCAGGCGGCACCTTGGTTCGCGTGGACGCGCACGTTGATGACCGTGCACTGCGTTGCGTGCTCAATGCCCTGCAGGCGTTATGATAACGCCGCCACCT
The DNA here is from genome assembly GCA_036566085.1 of Propionibacteriaceae bacterium. Lineage (GTDB taxonomy): Bacteria > Actinomycetota > Actinomycetes > Propionibacteriales > Propionibacteriaceae > Microlunatus. Next base: position 1,768 of record DATCXA010000599.1, on the reverse strand, counting down.
GGGGTGCAGGTTTATTTGGCATGCGGCTACACGGACATGCGCAAGGGTATGGCGACGCTGGCCATGCTGGTGCAGCAGACGCTGGGTCATGATCCATTTTCGGGCGCGATTTACGCCTTTCGTGGACGCAGAGGCGGGTTGATCAAGGTTCTTTGGCACGATGGTGTCGGCATGTGCCTGTTCATCAAGCGACTGGAACGCGGGCAGTTCGTCTGGCCGATGTCGGCTTCGGGGACTGTGTCGCTGACGCCTGGGCAGCTGTCGACATTGTTAGAGGGCTGCGAGTGGCGGGCTTTGGCACGCAATCTGCGACCCGAGCTGGCGGGCTGATCCTCATCTGATCACGCCGGAGTCATTGGCGGCGACGCGACGGCGTGCGTCATCATCATCGTGTTGTGCAGATCGATCTCACGGCATTGCCTGACGATCCGAATATCCTGCAGCAGATGCTGCGGGAGGCGGTGCCCGAGCTGCAAGCCGAGAACGAGAAGCTCTGGCAGCTGATCCAACGCCTGCTGCGCCATCGCTACGGCCCGCGATCGGAGAGACTCGACCTTGAGCAGTTGCAGCTGGTCCTGGAGGACGCGGAGCAAAGTGCCGCCGAAGACGACGCTGCGAAGGGCGCGGCGGAACCAGCAGAAAGACGGCGGCGCATCGAGGCGGCCCATCGCAATCGCGGTGCATTGCCTGCACATCTGCCGCGCTACGAGGTGGTCATCGACATCGAGAGCAAGGAGTGCCCTTGTTGTGGCGGCGCACTGCACCTGATCGGCGATGACCGCACCGAGATGCTCGACCTGGTTCCCGCCCAGCTGCGGGTGAAGGTGGTTTGCAGGCCACGCTATGGATGCCGAAGCTGCGAGGGCGCCCTGGTGCAGGCCCCTGCGCCGGAGCGGCCAATCGATGGTGGCATGGCAACGGAAGCGCTGGTGGCGCACATCGTGGTTAGCAAGTTCTGTGATGCTCTTCCGCTCCACCGTCAGGCACAGATGCTCAAGCGGCAGGGCATCACACTGGATCGTTCGACACTGAGCGCCTGGGTGGGACGAGCGTGCTGGTGGCTGACCCCGCTCTATGAGCTGGTGCTCGGCACGGTGCTGTCGTCGAACAAGCTGTTCGCCGATGAGACGACCCTGCCGGTGCTCGATCCCGGCCGAGGCAAAACCAAGACGGGGCGTTTATGGTGTTATGCGGTAGATGATCGGCCGTGGATCGGAAGCACTCATCCCGCAGCCGCCTACGTCTACTCCGAGGACCGCAGAGGCGAGCATCCGACCGAGCACCTGGCGGCATTCAGAGGCACGCTGCAAGTGGATGGCTATGCAGGCTTCGGCAAGCTGGTCGAAGCGCGCTCGGATGCCTCGATCAAACTGGCCTTCTGCTGGGCGCACGCCAGGAGGCCGTTCTACGAGTTCTACACCTCCACCCAATCGCCGCTTGCGGCCGAGGTGCTCGCACGTATCGCCAAACTTTATGCCATCGAGGCCGATATCCGCGGGCAACCGCCGGATGTGCGGCAGTCGGTTCGTCAGATGCGAAGTCGGCCGCTGGTCGAAGCCCTGCAGCTCTGGTTGCAGGATCGCCTGCCGCGCGTGCCGGGCTGGTCCGATCTGGCCAAAGCCATGCGGTATATACTGCGCCATTGGGACGGGCTGATCTTGTATCTCGACGATGGCCGCCTGGAGATGGACACCAACGTAGTTGAACGGGCCATCAGGCCGGTTACGATTACGAGAAAGAACTCATTATTCGCCGGCAGCGACGCCGG
>DATCXA010000598.1:0-3631 GCA_036566085.1 Propionibacteriaceae bacterium | reverse complement strand
CGAGCCAGCCGCGATCTGGTCGCCGATCGAGCGCGAACTGATCACGAGCTGGCTGATCTGCTCGCCGACCTCGCGGGCCTGACGATCTTGCTCGTCGATGGCGCGGTGAGCTGAGTCCTCGATCTTGCTCGCTGCGGCCTTGAAGCGGTCCTCCTCGGAGCCGACGATCGTCTCGAGCGCGGCGGCGACCTGCTGCTGCCTCTGCTGCGCGATCATGTAGTCCAGGTGGGCGTGGCGCCTGGGTGGCGGCGTGCCTGGCCTCGGCCTCGGCCGACTGGCGGATCTGGTCTTCGGTCAGCGGCGGGTTTTTGCTCACGGTTACGCCACCTCCCCGCTCCCCAGGCGTCCGTACTGGAACTTGGCGCGCAGCTGCTCTTCGATCAGCTGGTCTCGTTTGGCGTAAAGCGCGTCGCGGGCCTCCTCGGCCTTCATCGCGGCGACGAGTTGGTCCTCCGCCGCGCGGATGGCGGCCTCCGCGGCGTCGGCGCCGCGCTGAAGCGGCTCGAAGCTGATCACCTTCGGCGATCGCGCGGTGGACGGCGTGTAGAGCGGATGCGTCATGTGATCTTGTCTCGCCTTCTTTGGGAGACAGCCTGGCGATCTGGTCTGGCCTGGCGAGCCCTTGGAGAACCGCCAGGCTGTCCTCGTTCCCTAAGGTGAAAGGGGCAGCCCTCGGGTACCAAGATCGAGACTAGTTCAACACTTTCACTTGGCGGTGATTTTTGAATTAGAGCACTCTTTCCATGATCATCAGCAGCACAAGATGATCAACGGGCACTCAAAGATCGACGAGGGCTTCGCGCGCGCGTGCGCGTAAGGAGGTCGTCCGCGGGCCTGATGGGCGGGTCGTACCGGAAACCAGCATGCCTCACGGCTACGGTTGAGCCGCCGGTGACAGCAGGGCAATCCTGCTCAGCGCTCGAGGAAGGACTGCTCGTGTCAGATCCGATCAAGGTAGCGGTTCTCGGATTCTGGCACGTGCATGCAGCCGAATACGCCGGGCTGGTCCGCCAGCATCCAGAAACCGAGCTTGTCGCCGCTTGGGACGACGATCCTGCTCGCGGTCGAGCCTCAGCAGACGCCATCGGGACGCCTTTCATTGACGACCTCGACGAGCTGCTCGCCGGCGACATCGACGCGGTCACCGTCACGACCGCCACCAGCGCCCATCACGCGATCATGCTTCGCGCCGCGGAAGCCGGAAAGCACATCTTCACCGAGAAGCTCCTGGCACCGACCGTTGCAGAGGCCGAGGAGATCATTGACGCCGCCGACAAGGCCGGTATCGCAGTGATGGTGTCGTTGCCGTGGCTTTATCACGGATACACCCGGGCGATCCAGGACAAGCTCAACGAGGAGCAGCTTGGCGAGCTGACCTATTGCCGGATCCGGCTATCGCATGATGGCGCCATCGCGGGCTGGCTGCCGGAACGCTTCTATGACCCCGAAGCCGCCATCGGTGGGGCACTCAGCGATCTCGGATGCCACCCGGTATACCTCACGCAGCTGTTCCTCGGCGCCGTCCCAGCCACAGTGAGCGCCACGTACGCCTCGCTGACCCAGCGTCCGGTCGAGGACCAGGCCGTCGTCACGCTCGGATACCCGGGCGGCGCGATCGGTGTCATCGAGACCGGGTTCTTGAGTCGCGACCCGTTCACCATCGAGATGCACGGCACAGCGGCCAGCCTCGCGTACGAAAGCACGGGAGGCGCGCTCCGGCTGCGTGACGCAGGTTCAGACACCTGGCAGTCGCTCGCGGTGCCTCCGGACGATCCTGACGCCGTGAGCCAGTGGGTGGCACACATCCGCGACGGCACGCGAGCCGAGGACAATCTGACTCGGGCGGTCGAGCTTACGAGACTGGTCGTTGCGGCCAACACCGCAGCAGCCACTGGCAGCACCATGAGCTATCGGATCAGTGCCGTATGAGCACGATCAAAGTTGGCGCGGTCGGTGGAGGCGGCATCCTGGGAGCTCATATCCGCGGTTACCGCGCCTACGCCGACATGATCGAAGTGACAGCGGTTGCTGATGTGGTGGCCGAGACCGCCCAGAGACGCTCGACCGAACTCGGTGCCGCGGCGTACACAGACTTTCGGCAGATGATCAGCGAGGCTGACCTCGACGCCGTCGACATCTGCCTGCCGCACCACCTGCACGCTGCGGCCATCGTGGCCGCCGCTGAAGCAGGCAAGCACATTCTGTGTGAAAAGCCGCTCTGCCTCACTGTGGAGCAGGCCGCAGAGGTGCAACGGGCGGTGAGCGCCGCGGGTGTGACCTTGATGTGTGCCCACAATCAGCTCTATCTGCCCGCGGTGGCCAAATCCAAGCAGCTGCTGGATGAGGGTGTTCTCGGCAAGGTCTACGAGGTTCACACCACCGACTGCTTCTACAACGACTTCGACCCGCAGAACATGGGCTGGCGCGCAAACACTGCCACTAGCGGTGGCGGCGAGCTGATCGACAGCGGTTACCACCCGACGTACGTGATGCTGCACTTTGCGGGAGCCTCACCGGTCGAGGTAACGGCCCTGCTGTCTCAGCACCGGCTGAGTTTCATGGAGGGCGAGGACTCGGCTCAGGTTCTGGTCCGCTTCGACAATGGTGTGCTCGGCCACCTCGTCACGAGCTGGGCGTACGACGCGCCGCCGGGCACCGAGAGGTTCTCGGTCGTCGGGGAACGCGGCTCGCTGCGCAGCGATGGAAGTTCGCTGACAGTAACGCTGCGCGGATTGGGCAGCCAGACCTACGACTTCGAGGACGTCGACACTTACGCCTTTGAAATCGGCCGCTTCGCCGATTGCTTGCGTTCTGGCACGCGTCCGCTGCACACCGAGAAGGAGGGCATCGACGTGCTCTGCCTCATCCTGGCGGCGTACGAGGGTGCCAGCAACCGAACGATCGCACCCGTGTTCCGGGTGCTCTGAACAGGCAGGATGCTATGCGACCGACACGAGCCGAGCGGACGACTGTATCGACTCTCCGAGACTTTGAGCGATTGCCATGCGGAGCGATTCGACAGCGTGGTCCTCAGCCGCGTTGCTGGTCCAGCTGACATAGCCATCCGGCCGCACCAGAACTGCAGCAGCACCGGCCAGCCCGTACCGCTCCGTCAACTTCCCGGTCGGATCGGACAACTCAGACCCGATGGCCAGCATCTGTAGGGGGAGACTAGCCGGAAGCCGGGACGCCGCGGTGCGCCAAGCCCCGCTAGCTGGACCGGTCAACAGCGTCAGGGTGCTGTCGAAAAGATCGATCGTCGATAACCGCTGCCCCCGCGCGGTCACGCTTTCGCGCGGTCACCTCCTTACGCGTACGCGCGCGCGACCGGATGATTGCTCGGCCAGTGATTGCTCCGTGCAGTGGGCTGCCCTCAGACGGTCCAAGGCAGATTTGGGCGCTCGGCTAGTGGAGCATCCTTTTAAGACGTCGTCTGGGGCGTCTTTGCTGGCTGTGTGCTCGTCACCTCGGGCTGGCGCAGGTACGAGGCGAGCGCCCAGATGATGAGGACGTCAATGCCGATGACCATGAGCGCCCACCAGGGCGAGTACGGCAGCCAGGTGAAGTTGATGATCGCCGATATCACCGCGATGACTATGCCGGCCATGCGAGCCCAGGTCTGACCTCTCAG
>DATCXA010000570.1:0-3924 GCA_036566085.1 Propionibacteriaceae bacterium | reverse complement strand
AGCCGGCAACAGCGGTTATGACGTGATCAAGTACCAGATCATGATCAACTGGGATCCTCGGACGCAGACCATCACCGGAACAACGACCATCAGTGCGCGCGCCACCCAGCATCTCAACTCGTTCTACTTCGATCTGGCCTTGCACACCGACAAAGTCAGCGTCAACGGTGTACCCGCGGAGTCCATCGCGAGAGGCTTTTCCGACGTCTATATCAAGCCCGCAGAACCGATCGCGGCGAATAGCACATTCCAGGTGGTCGTCGGCTACTCGGGCAAGCCTGCCCAGGTTCGACAGGGTGACGAGCAACCCTGGCGGGCTGGCGATGGTGAGTGGATCATTGCCGGAGAGCCAGAGAGCTCGGCATGGTGGTATCCGGCCAATGACCATCCGTCAGATCCCGCTCTGATGGACGTCTCGATCAGGGTGCCATCCGGGATGGAGGCGATCAGCGTTGGCCGGCTCGAGTCGGCCGACACGGGGAACGAAAAGGATTTCGACACCTGGCATTGGGTTGCGCGGCAGCCGATGGCGTCCTACCTCAATTTCATGGCTATCGGTCAATACGAGCTCAAGCAGGGCATTGATCATGGCCTGCCCTATGTCTATGCAGTGTCTGAGAAGCTCCCGCCGGACCAACGGAAAACCGCATTTGCGGCGTTGATGACCTCAGGGCAGCGCATTCGGACGCTGGAGGCAATGTTCGGCCCATACCCCTTCACCGAGATCGGCGGCATCGTCCCTGTCCATCAGCTGTGGTTCGGCGGCCTAGAGACGCAGACCCGCCCGGTCTATGACGCGAAGGCGATCCTGAACCGTGATTTCGAGCCAGGCCTGCTCACCCATGAGCTAGCCCACATGTGGTTCGGCGACAACGTCACCGTGCGGCAATGGAATGACATCTTCACAACTGAGGGTTATGCGTCGTGGGCACAGTGGGGGGCCGCCGAACGAGCTGGCGGTCGTAAGGCCAACGATGCTTTGAATCGGGCCTACGAACGGCTCAAGGACAACGACGCCTTCTGGAAGATCACCATGATCGACCCGGGCCGAGCGCATCTCTTCGACGCGGTTTACCTACGCGGCCCAATGACGCTGCAAGCGTTACGCAACGTGATGGGTGACGATGCCTTCTTCAAGTTCTCTCGAGACTGGGCGCAAGATCCTGGGAGTCGCACGCTCGAGGACTGGATGGCCGATGCCCAGTCGTACACCACAGTTGATCTTGGGCCCTTCTTCCGGGCCTGGATCTATTCCCCAACGGTTCCGGCTCACACCGCAGCCAATGGCTTTCGGTAACGGCTGACCGCTGAGTTTGCACGAGATCCCCTGCAAATTTCCGACCAATGCGGGGTTCTAATCCTCAATTCCGGATTTCGGTGTCGAGAAGTCCGCAATGGTCGGAAATTTGGCAGGAGCGCCGAGCTGATCGGATCCAGCTACGGCGCGGAGGGAGGGGACCTACCTCACTCGGTTGATGGCCGAGGTAACGGCCTTGAGTGAGGCGGTGACGATGTTTGCGTCCATCCCTACTCCCCATACGACCACGCTGTCTTCGCCTTCTCCGACCTCGCATTCCACGTACGCCGCGGCGAGCGCGTCGCCGCCGGAGGACAGCGCGTGCTCGGTGTAGTCAAGTACGCGTACGTGGTGATCAAGGGTGGAGATGGCGTCCACGAACGCCGACACTGGCCCGTTTCCTTCGCCAGTGATCGTTTGGACTCCGCCGTCGGCCACGACCTGAGCGGCCAGCGAAGTTTGGCCGTTCTCAGTCGATGCTGTCGAGACGCTGACGAGTCGCAGCGGGGTGTCCGGCTCGAGGTACTCGAACTGGAAGATCTCCCAGAGCCTGCTTGCGCTGACCTCGCCACCGCCGGCATCAGTGTGCGCCTGGACGGCCTTGGAGAATTCGATCTGCAGCCGTCTCGGCAAGTCCAAGTTGTGCTCAGACCTCATGATGTAGGCAACTCCGCCCTTCCCGGACTGGGAGTTCACCCGGATGACGGCTTCGTAGGTGCGTCCCACATCGAAGGGATCGATCGGCAGGTAAGGCGCTTGCCAGGCGATCTCACGAACGCTGATGCCTTGCGCCTGGGCGCGTTTCTCCAGGTCTTCAAGGCCTTTCTTGATCGCGTCCTGGTGACTTCCAGAAAACGCGGTGTAGACCAGGTCGCCCGCGTACGGGTGGCGCGGGTGGACCGGTAGGTTGGTGCAGTACTCCACAGTGCGACGGATCTCGTCGATATGGGAGAAGTCGATCTTGGGATCTATTCCTTGTGAGAACAGGTTCATGCCCAGCGTGACCAAGTCAACGTTACCGGTCCGCTCGCCGTGGCCGAATAGGCAACCCTCGACGCGGTCGGCTCCGGCCATCATGGCCAACTCGGTTGCCGCAGTTGCTGTGCCACGATCATTGTGCGGATGCAGCGAGATGGCGACATGCTCGCGGTTGTGCACGTGCCGGCTGAACCACTCGATCTGATCGGCGTAGACGTTCGGTGTTGCCATTTCGACAGTGGCCGGCAAGTTCAAAATGATCTCCCGGCCAGCCGATGGTTGCCAGACGTCCATCACCGCATTGCAGACCTCGACCGCAAACTCCATCTCGGTCCCGGTGAAGATCTCCGGCGAATACTCGTAACCGAACTCGACGTCGCCCAGATACTGCTCGGCGTACTTCATCACCAGCTCAGTGCCCCGCGTCGCCAAGGCGATGCATTCGGCCTTGTCGACATGGAAGACCACGCGGCGGAACAACGGCGCTGTGGCGTTGTACATGTGGATGGTTGCTGTCTTGGCTCCGACAATTGACTCCGCGGTGCGCTCGATGAGGTCCTCACGGGCTTGGGTCAGCACCGAGACGACCACGTCGTCGGGGATTTTGTCCTGCTCGATCAGCTGCCGGACGAAGTCGAAGTCGGTCTGGCTAGCAGAGGGAAATCCGATCTCGATTTCCTTGTAACCCATCTGCACCAGCAGATCGAACATTTTGTGCTTGCGGGCAGGGGTCATCGGATCGATCAGCGCCTGGTTGCCGTCACGAAGATCGGTCGACAACCAGCGGGGCGCCTTGGTGATCACATTCGAGGGCCAGGTGCGGTCCGGAAGGTCAATTGGAGTAAACGGGCGATAGCGGTGGAAGGGCATTGGGCTGGGCTGCTGTACCCGTACCGTTTGCGCCTTCGTACCGTACGAACTCGAGCCGCTGGACGCCGCGGACGTGGCAATGTCTGACATTGATTCCTCGCTGGTAGATGTGGAGCGGACCGGAAGCACGTCAGGTCTCCGCAGCGAGGATGCCGGCCCCCTACTGGGCCTCGCTGCGGCAGCGGAGGAGAAGCAGCGCGAAACGGCGCTGGGTGCTTGCCACGTCGTCACTGTAACACCACCAATCCTGCGACAGCCAAATCCCGAGCTGCGAGCGTCGGCATTGCGCGAGCAGGTCCTAAACAGCACCGTCGCGAAATTACGTGGCGGCAAGGTGCCTGATTACGGCACCCTGGTCTGATGCCGTTCGTACGCGTCGATCCTGACGACCAAGCTCAGGTCACCGCAGTCGCCGACATCGAAGAGGCGGCGCGCCAGATCGACGACCCCGACGCATTCCCAGTGATCCCTGAAATGCTGGCCGGGCTGATGCGTTACGGATGGGACCTCGAACCCGCAGAGCACTATCTCTACGTTCCTGAGGATGCAGCTGGCCCAGTCGGAGTGCTCGCAGTGGATATGCCGACCCGCGACAACCTACATCTGGTTTGGGCGGAGATCGTCGTGCATCCCCATCATCGCCGTCGCGGCCATGGCTCCGTGATCATGAATGAGGTGCTGCGGATCACGCGAGAAGCGGGCCGTAGCACGATCTGGGTGGGGACGGCTGAAGAAGATCAAGGCGCCCGCTGCTTTGTCGAAGGGTTCGGTTTCGGCTC
>DATCXA010000560.1:0-8341 GCA_036566085.1 Propionibacteriaceae bacterium | reverse complement strand
ATCAGCAAACCTTCGGATCCGAAGACGACAGCACGACCCGCCTCGGAGTTGCTGGCCGACACCGGCCAGACCATTACGCCCGATGGGTTGGGTGCCGAGGAGGCGCTGCGCATCTTCGAAGATGTCATCGCCCCTGCCACTCGTGCTCAAGACGATCCGATGAACCTCGCCTACATTGCAGCTGCGCCAACTCGTGCCGCGCTTGCCTTCGATGCTGTGGTGAGCAGCTACAACATCTTCGCCGGAAGCTGGGAGTCCGGATCGGGTGCGATCTTCGCCGAGAACCAAGCGCTCGCCTGGCTCGTGGAGCTGCTCGGCTGGCCGAAGACGGCCGGCGGCTGCTTCGTCTCCGGCGGCACCACCGGTAACCTCTCCGCCCTTGTGGCCGCACGGCAATTTGCCCGAAACCAGCTAGGGAGGCATCCGGCCGGACAATGGCGGCTGGCTTGCACCACGCAGGCGCATTCATCGGTCCAGGCGGCAGCCTCCGTGCTGGACGCCGAAGTCGTAATCGTTCCGGAAAATGATCAAGGTCAGCTCACTGGCGACGCTCTGCGGTCCGTATTGATCAACTCGCGTGACGTGTTCGCGGTCGTTGCGTCGGCCGGCACCACGAACGCCGGCATCATCGACGACCTGGCCGGTATTACCGAGATCTGCGAACGCTTCGGCATCTGGATGCACGTTGACGGGGCGTACGGTGGTGCCGCTCTAGCGGCGCCAACCGTTCGTCATCTCTTTGCTGGCATCGAGCGCGCCGACAGCTTCATCGTCGACCCGCACAAGTGGTTGTTCGCCACCTACGACTGCTGTGCCTTGCTCTACCGGAAACCAGAACTCGCACGGGCAGCACATTCCCAGCATGCTGGCTATCTAGACGCCATCGATCGCGAAGTCTGGAACCCGTGGGACTACGGCGTACACCTGAGCCGGCGGGCCAGGGGCTTGCCGTTCTGGTTTAGCTTGGCCACTCACGGCACTGACCGGTACAGCGCGGCGATCGAACAGACCCTGGCCACGGCACGAGTTGTGGCTGAGGGAATCCGAAGCATCCCGCAGCTGCGCCTGCTTTTGACGCCCACGCTGTCGGTGGTGCTCTTCGAGCGGCCCGGATGGGATGACGCCGCCTATCGTCGTTGGTCACGGCGACTTGCACTGGAGGGCCGGATCCTTTGCATTCCAACCGTGTGGAAGGGCCGAACGGTACTGCGACTGGCGTTCGTGAATCCGGCCACCGATGCCGATCACGTCCTCGAGGTGCTCGCAGAGACCACCGTCTCCCCAACTGGCAGTGCGTAGTTCTTCGACCTCGGGTCGGTCAGGTGGCGCGCGGGCTGACGAGCTGGCACGTCACCCGGGCCGTACAGACGCGCTTGTCAGCATCGTCGGTGATCACGATCTCGTAGCTCGCAATCGATCTGCCGAGGTGCAGCGCGGTGGCGATTCCCGTTACCCAGCCTGCGGTCACCGATCGGTGGTGTGTGGCGTTGATGTCGACCCCGACGGAGATCTTCTCCGGCTGAGCATGCATGAAGGATCCCAACGAGGCAAGCGTCTCGGCCAGCACACATGACGCGCCGCCGTGCCAGAGCCCATACGGCTGGGTATTGCCAGCCACCGGCATCCGTCCGACCACCCGCTCAGGTGTCAAGGTCAGCAGTTCGAAGCCCATCTTGGTGTTGAGCGCGCCGTTCATATCGGCATACTCGGCGGGGATGTCTCGCCGGTCGTGGATCGGAGTCACGGGGCTCAGACTAGTGACTGAAGGACTTGCCCTCAGCGTCAGTGCGCACGGCTAGAGTCGGCATGTGCCGACCAGGACTCAGGTCACCAGCGCCCCAGTTAGCCAGCTGCCAGCGCCGCCCAAGCTGATGCTGATCGACGGGCATTCGATCGCGTACCGGGCCTTTTTTGCGCTTCCGGTCGAGAACTTCTCGACACAAACCGGCCAGCACACCAATGGGGTGTTCGGGTTCACCTCAATGCTGATCAATGTGTTGCGTGACGAGAAGCCAACCCATCTCGCGGTCGCCTTCGACGTCTCCCGCCAGACCTTCCGCTCGGAGATCTACAGCGAGTACAAGGCCAATCGCTCTACCACTCCCGATGAGTTCCGAGGACAGCTCGATCTTGTCAAGGAGGTGCTCAAGGCCCTCAACATCCCGTACGTGGAAAAGGCAGGCTTTGAAGCCGATGACGTGATCGCTACCCTCGCCACTCGGGCGGAGGCGGCCGGCTTTGATGTGTTGATTTGTACTGGCGACCGCGACGAGTTCCAGCTGGTCAGTGACAGCGTAACCGTGCTGTATCCGCGGAAAGGCGTTTCCGATCTTGCCCGCATGACACCCAAGGCCGTGGAAGAACGCTACTTTGCAACCCCCGCTCGATATCCCGAGCTAGCGGCGTTGGTGGGGGAGTCGAGCGACAACCTGCCGGGCGTCCCAGGCGTCGGGCCAAAGACCGCGGCGAAGTGGCTGGAGATGTATGGCGGCCTGGAAAATCTTGCCGCACATGCCAGCGAACTCAAGGGCAAGGCCGCAGAGGAGTTCCAGAAACGCGTCGAGGACGTACTGCGCAACCGGCAGGTGAATGCACTGGTTCGTGATCTGGACCTGCCGGTGAGTCTCGACGATTTGGTTCGCCGACCGTGGGACCGCGAGGCCACCCACCAGCTATTCGATGGCCTGGAATTCCGAGTGCTGCGTGATCGCCTGCTTGAGGCATTGCCTAATCAGGATGAAATCGTCCCCGAAGGTGGATTCGACCTCGAGGGCGCATTACTCGAGCCTGGTGAGCTCGGGAGCTGGCTTGCCGAGCATGCAGCAGGCGACCGCACCGGCGTTGACATCATCGGTCATTGGGGCTCTGGAACCGGCGACGTGACGGCGCTCTCGCTAGCTGCCGCCGACGGGGCCGCGGCCTACGTGGTGGTCTCAGACCTTGGGTCAGCTGATGAGAATGCTCTCGCAGATTGGTTCGCAGATCTGGAGCGGCACAAGGCGATGCACGACGCCAAAGGTCCACTGCTGGCACTCTGGGCACGCGGCTGGGATCTCGCAGGACTGACGTCCGATACTCAGCTGGCCGCATATCTGATAACCCCCGATCAGCGGACCTTCGACCTAGCCGACCTCACCATCCGCCACCTCAAGCGGGAGCTGCGGGTTGAGGGCGCGCCCGATCTCAGCGACTCTGATCAGCTGGCACTGGACTTCGGCGATGACGACTCTGGTGCCAAGGTGGCAGCTGAGGCTTCGATGGTTCGCGCTCGCGCGGTCATCGATCTGGCCGACGCGCTGGACACAGAGATTGAGCAGCGCAACGGTACGAGCCTGCTCTATGGCGTGGAGTTACCGCTGCTCCGCACGTTGGCGCGCATGGAGCAAACCGGTGTCGCCGTAGACATCGAACATCTGGAGGCGCTGGAGTCCGGATTCGCTGCCACGGTGAACCGGGCCGCGAGCGAGGCTTACGAGGTCCTGGGCAAGCAGATCAATCTTGGCTCGCCAAAGCAGCTCCAGGTCGTGTTGTTCGATGAGCTCGGCATGCCCAAGACCCGGCGTACTCGAACCGGGTATACGACCGACGCGGAGGCGCTGCAGCAGCTCTATGTGAAAACTGAGCACCCGTTCCTGGCTCACTTGCTGGTGCATCGGGACGCAATCCGGCTCAAGCAGACGGTCGAGGGTCTGCTTAAAGCGATCGCCGACGACGGCCGTATCCATACGACGTACGCGCAGACGATTGCCTCCACCGGTCGCCTCTCCAGCACTGACCCGAACCTGCAGAACATCCCCATCCGCACTGAGGAAGGGCGCCGCATCCGACAGGCATTCATTGTCGGCAAGGGCTACGACGCGTTGATGTCGGCGGACTATTCGCAGATCGAGATGCGCATCATGGCGCATGTCAGCCAGGACGAGAGCCTGATCGAGGCCTTCAAGTCAGGCATGGACTTTCACACCGTCACCGCATCGCGGGTCTTTGGCGTTGAACCGGAGCAGATTACGCCGGCCGAGCGGGCCAAGATCAAGGCAATGAATTACGGCCTCGCGTACGGGCTGAGCGCGTACGGACTCAGCCAGCAACTGAACATCGACGTTTCGGAGGCTAAGGCGTTGATGGATGAGTACTTCGAGCGGTTTGGTGGCGTACGCACTTATCTGCATTCCCTGGTAGCCGATGCGCGGCGTACCGAGTACACCGAGACCATCCTCGGTCGGCGGCGCTATCTGCCCGACTTGATGAGTGACAACCGGCAGCGCCGTGAGATGGCCGAGCGCATGGCCCTGAATGCACCGATCCAGGGCTCGGCGGCGGACATCATCAAAATCGCCATGCTGGATGTCGAGAAGGCGCTCGACGATGCCGGGATGAGTAGCCGGATGCTTCTTCAGGTGCATGACGAACTGGTCTTCGAGATCGGTCCAGGTGAGCGCGAGGCGCTGGAGGAGCTGGTAAGGAGCAAGATGGGCCACGCGGTTGCGCTCGACGTCCCGCTTGATGTGTCGGTGGGTGTAGGCCGCTCCTGGCATGATGCGGCTCACTAGGGTCGGTCCCAAAGAACTGACAGCGCGATGTTTGACCCTTTTGGAGCGCGGCGCTAACCTGAACCGTCGCTGTGACCTGCGCGACTTCGGACGGAGTAGGTCACGCTCGTACGGGTCGGATTGTCGTCAGCTGCTGGTTGAACCTCTTCGTGTGTACGGATCGGTCACAGCCACGCCTACAACACATCAACCATCCCGGAGCCCTACTACATGACGTCCTCCCTTGAGGCACCACCCCAGGTTGCTGTCGACGACCTGGGTTCACCTGAGGCCTTCCTCGAGGCCATCGACAAGACCATCAAGTACTTCAATGATGGCGACATCGTCACCGGCACCGTTGTCAAGGTGGACCGTGACGAGGTACTTCTCGATATCGGTTACAAGACCGAAGGGGTAATCCCTTCCAAAGAGCTCTCGATCAAGCACGATGTCGACCCCTTCGAAGTGGTCAGTGTCGGCGACCAGGTCGAGGCCCTCGTTCAGCAGAAGGAGGACAAGGAAGGTCGCCTCATCCTGTCCAAGAAGCGCGCCCAGTACGAGCGCGCCTGGGGCACGATCGAAAAGATCAAGGAAGAAGACGGTGTGGTGACCGGCCAGGTCATCGAGGTCGTCAAGGGCGGCCTGATCATCGACATCGGTCTTCGTGGCTTCCTACCCGCGTCGCTCGTGGAGATGCGCCGCGTCCGTGATCTCCAGCCATACGTCGGCATGGAGCTCGAGGCCAAGATCATTGAGCTGGACAAGAACCGGAACAACGTGGTGCTGTCCCGCCGTGCCTGGTTGGAGCAGACCCAGTCCGAGGTACGCCAGAACTTCCTTACTCAGTTGCAAAAGGGCCAGATCCGGCGTGGCGTGGTGTCCTCCATCGTCAACTTCGGCGCATTTGTCGATCTTGGCGGCGTCGACGGCCTGGTGCACGTCTCGGAGCTGTCTTGGAAGCACATCGACCATCCTTCTGAAGTGGTCGAAGTCGGCCAGGAAGTCACCGTCGAGGTGCTCGACGTCGATATGGACCGGGAGCGCGTCTCGTTGTCGCTCAAGGCCACTCAAGAAGACCCGTGGCAGGCATTTGCCCGGACGCACCAAATCGGTCAGATCGTCCCCGGTAAGGTCACCAAGCTCGTCCCATTTGGTGCCTTCGTCCGCGTGGAGGAGGGCATCGAGGGTTTGGTGCACGTCTCCGAGCTGGCCGAACGGCATGTCGAGATTCCGGAGCAAGTCGTCCAAGTCAATGACGATGTCATGGTCAAGATCATCGACATCGATCTGGATCGCCGTCGCATCTCGTTGTCGCTGAAGCAGGCGAATGAGGGCGTCGATGCGACGGCCGACGACTTCGATCCGACGCTTTACGGCATGGCCGCCTCGTACGACGAGCAGGGCAACTACCTGTATCCGGAGGGCTTCGATCCCGAGACGGGGGAGTGGCTGGAAGGTTACGAGGAGCAGCGGGCGGCCTGGGAGCAGCAGTACGCCGAGGCGCATGCGCGCTGGGAGGCGCACAAGAAGCAGGTCGAGGACGCAGATGGTGCAGCCGAACCGTCCTCCTCGAGCTATTCATCCGATGCCACCCCGGCTCCGACTCCAGGCGCCTCGGAGGGCTCGTTGGCCTCCGATGAGGCCCTGCAGGCCCTTCGCCAGAAACTCACCGGCGGCAGCTGATCCACAGTCCCACCCCGAGCCTGAAGAGCGGCTGGGCATGGTACGGGTCGGCCTAACCGGCGGCATTGCATCTGGGAAGAGCCTGGTGGCCGCCGAGTTGGCGGCGCGCGGTGCGATCGTCATCGATGCCGACGTACTGGCCCGCGAGGTCGTCGAGCCCGGCACTCCAGGGCTCGCGGCGGTCATCGAGCGATTCGGCACGCAGGTCCTGACCGACGGTCGGCTCAACCGCGCGCGTCTCGCGGAGATCGTTTTTGCCGATCCGGCGGCGCGCCGAGATCTCGAGCGGATTGTGCATCCGGCGGTCCGCGCCCGAGCCGCGGAGCTGGAGCGTGGCGCCGGTGCTGCGGCAGTTGTCGTCCATGTGATTCCGTTGCTGGTCGAAACGAGCCAGCAGCAGGATTTCGATCTTGTCGTTACTGTTGATGTTGATCATGAAAAACAGATCGAGCGACTGATGGCGCGGAATGGGTACAGTCGCGCCGAGGCTGAGTCCCGGATTGCCGCCCAGGCCAGCAGCGAAGATCGTAGAAGGGCGGCTGATGTGGTGGTGGACAACAGCGGAAGCATTGCCCAACTCCGGGATCAGATCGAAGCGCTCTGGGCCGTACTCACCTCGACTAGCGCCCGGCAATGACATACTCGCAGTGCCCGGGGTCGTGGGTCAGGTCCTGGAGCCGAGAGGCATGTCAATGGCAGGTCTACTCGTTAGCTGGCAGGTTCAAGGAGGTCAACGTTGGAATGCCCACGGTGCCGGGCTGAGCTCCCCGAAGTCGCGCACTTCTGCCACGTTTGTGGCCACGACCAACGCTCGGCGGACTTCGCTCGAAGGCGGTCATTTGCTGCCAAGCCTGACGAACCGGTCGCCTCATTTGCGCTGATCTCATCGATCATGCCGCGCGGCGCCGGTCAGCGACCGCAGACCTACCGGATCGCGTTGACCATAGCGCTCGTTGTTGCCATGATTGCGGCGATTTTCGGGGCCATGCCAATCGCCGTACTGGTGGCCGCGTTCGCGGTGCCAGTGGTCTACATCGTCTACATCTACGACGTAAACCTGTGGGAGGACGATCCGGTCATCGTCACAGGATTGGCCTTCTTGTTGACCGGCGTCCTTACAGTCGGATTCACCGCCTTGTGGACCTATCTCCGAGGGCCAGTGCCGTACGGCACCACCACATATGAGGGTTCGCTGAGTGCCGCACCGACCGTCGGTACGTTCCTGCTGGTGGCGGTCGTCGTTCCGATCGTCGGAGAGGCGATCCGCCAGATCGGACCCGTCATTCTCGCGAGTCGTCCCGAATTCGACGACCTCATGGACGGTCTGACCTTCGGAGTAGTCAGCGGCGTTTCATACGCCTGCTTTGACACCCTGACGCGTCACTGGGATCTACTGACCGGCGGCCTGCAGGGTCAGGATCCTGGTCTGTGGGTGTCGCTGGTCTTTCTCGAGGGTTTCGTCAAGCCGCTGATCATCGGAACCGCTAGTGGCATCGCTGTTGCCGAGTTCTCTGGACTAGGCCGCGGCTACGACGGCTTTACGCCGCGTTACTTCCGCGGAGTCGGCGAGGCCATCTTGGCCAATGCTGCTTATCAGGCCGGCACGTATCTGTTCTCGTTTGTCGGTGACGCGACGCTCGGTGTCATCTTGAGCACCCTCTGGGGCCTGATCATCTTGGCGATCTTGATCTTGCGGGTCCGCAATGTGCTGCATAACGGGCTCATGGAGGCTGCGTTGGAGCGGTCTGCGCGGGCAGCCGGCATCGGGCCGACCGGTGAACTGCAATTCTGCGCACAATGCGAGATGCCGCTGCTCGAGCATGCCGCCTTCTGCAACGCCTGCGGCACCGCCGTACGAGTGCAGCCCAAAGCGGCAAGGCCGAAGGTAGGAGCAGTACTACGCGCAGCCGGGCCGGACGAATCGATCGTTCCTGGCTTCGACACTCCGGTGGCAGGTGAGCAGGCGCCGACGGCTGATCATGAAGCTTCGCCCCTCACCGATAGCACGACCATCCAAGAACAGAGCACAAAGGCGGACGACGCGCGAGACCGGTTCTACGACGAAGAGGAGGGCCGGCCGTGACGCAGGACTCCGGATCGTGGGGCCAACAGGGCGGCTACCCGCCTCA
>DATCXA010000537.1:0-3814 GCA_036566085.1 Propionibacteriaceae bacterium | reverse complement strand
TTCGTCTCCAGCTGTTCAGTGGTACGGGCACCCAGGATGGTCGAGGTCACCGCGGGCCGATCGGTCACCCAGGCCAGAGCCACCTCCGCCATTGAGACACCGCGATCTTCGGCAATCTTCTGGACCGCGTCGATGATGTTCCAGGTGCGCTCAGTGCCGCGCCGTTCCCATGCCTCCATGCCACGCTCGGGATCCTCGCCGAGCCGCGTGGCGCCGGTCGGACGCTCGTCACGCTGGTACTTGCCAGACAGCCAGCCGCCGCCCAGAGGACTCCATGGCAGCATCCCCATTCCGGCATCCTGCACAGCCGGCACGATCTCCCATTCGATCTCGCGCACGATCAGGCTGTATTGCGGCTGCAGTGTCACCGGCGCGGCCAGGCCGAGAGCGTTGGCAAGGTGAACCGTTTTGGTCAGCTGCCAGCCCGTGAAGTTGGACAGGCCGTAGTAGCCGATCTTCCCTGCGCGAATGAAGCTATCGAGGGTACGCAGCGTCTCTTCAAGCGGCGTCCACGGATCGAAGGCGTGTACCTGGTAAAGATCAACACGGTCCAGTCCGAGCCGCGCAAGCGACGCATCAAGGGCTCGCGTCAGATGCCGAGTGGAGAGCCCAAGCGAGTTGGGATCATTGCCCATGGGGAAACGACCCTTGGTCGCGAGAACTACCCGCTCGGTGACATCCGCCGGCCGGTTGCCAAACCAGCGGCCAATAATCTCCTCAGACCGGCCGCCGCCGTAGACGTCGGCCGTATCGACCAGGGTGCCGCCTGCCTCAAGAAATCGATCAAGCTGCTCATGCGAGCCGGTCTCGTCTGTCTCGACGCCGAAGGTCATCGTGCCTAAGCAGAGCGAAGAAACGGCGCAACCGCTGCGCCCGAGAGTGCGATAGTCCATGTTCGTTTCTATCACTGACGTTTTCATGATCAGATCCGGGCCGGATCGAGATCCAGTCTCCGCAGCAGCTGGGCATTCAACGCCACCACGATGGTTGATGCGGACATCAAGATCGCACCAATCGCAGGCGACAATACAAAACCAACCGACGCCAGCACACCAGCAGCCAGCGGTATTGCTAACACGTTGTAGCCGGTTGCCCATGCCAGGTTTTGCCACATTTTGCGGTACGACGCGCGCGACAGCTCGATCACTGAGCAAACGGCACGCGGATCATCACCGGCCAGCACGACGCCGGCAGACTCGACCGCAACATCGGTTCCGGCACCAATAGCGATGCCGACCTCGGCCCTGGCCAACGCGGGCGCATCGTTGACACCATCCCCGACCATGGCCACCCTGTGCCCGCGGCCTTGCAGTTCCTGGACCTTGGCGTCCTTGTCCGACGGCAACACCTCGGCGAAGACTTCGTCGATGCCAAGCGCCCTCGCTACCGCGTCGGCCACTGGACGGGCATCGCCGGTGATCATGGCAACCCGGATCCCGCGCCGGTGCAGACCGTCCACTGCACCGTGTGACTCAGGTCGAATCTCATCTTCAACGACGATGGCGCCCTGGACCTGGCGATCGGAAGCCACATAGAGCACCGTCGAGCCGGCCTGGCGCCGGGCTTCCAGCTGCCGATCGAGCTCAGCAGGGATCTCTGCGCCGAGTTCGGCTAACAGCCCCGGGCTGCCAACGGAAACGGTGCGTCCATCAACTCGCGCCCGCACACCGCGGCCGGTGAGCGATTCGACACCCCCCACGCCTGACTGATCATCAAGTCCGGCAGCCGCTCGCACGATTGCTCGGGCGATCGGGTGTTCGCTTTCGGACTCGACGGCAGCGGCCAGCGCTAACAGTGCATTGTGATCAATGCCATCAGTGGTCGCCACATCCACGACCGCCGGCTGACCCTTGGTCAGGGTGCCGGTCTTGTCGAAGAGTACGACGTCCACGGTCCGCATCTGTTCCAGCGCCAGCCGGTCCTTGATCAAGATACCGGCCCGCGCAGCCCGCTCGGTGGAGATCGCGATCACCAAAGGAATTGCCAGTCCGAGTGCGTGCGGGCAGGCGATGACCAGGACTGTCACGGTACGCGTAACGGCTTCGTCCAGGCGTCCGAGGAGTGCCCAGACGACGAAAGTGATCAACCCTGCGCCAGCCGCGAAGTAGAACAGGAAAGCCGCTGCACGGTCGGCAAGCGCCTGTGCGCGCGAGGATGAAGCCTGGGCGTCGGCGACCAGTCGCTGGATTCCGGCGAGCGCGGTCTCCTCACCTACGGCGGTGATCTTGACGCGGATTCCGTTGTCGGTTGCCACTGTTCCCGCGACCACCCGATCGCCCGGCGAGCGGCGTATGGCGCGGGACTCGCCGGTGATCATGGATTCATCAACAGCCGCGGTGCCCGAGAGGATCGTCCCGTCAGCCGGAATCCTGCCCCCCGAGCGTACGAGGACGACATCACCTGCGGCCAGCTCGTCCAGGCTCACCATCTCGGTCTCGGCGCCATTCACCCGCTCTGCGGAGTCCGGCAGCAGGTCGGCCAGCGCGTCTAGAGCGCTGGACGCCGCACCAAGCGCGCGCATCTCGAGCCAATGGCCGAAGAGCATGATCACGATCAGCAGCGCGAGCTCCCACCAGAAATCCAGGTTGAAGCCACCGAGTCGCAGGGTGGTCGCCCACGACGCTACGAAGGCCACAGTGATCGCAAGTGAGATCAGCAACATCATTCCGGGCTGCCGCTGCTTGATCTCGCTCCATGCGCCGGTTAGAAAAGGCGCGCCGCCATAGAAGAAGATCACCGTGCCGAGCACCGGTGAGATCCAGGGAACCCAAGGTCCAGATGGGAGCGGATAACTCAACAGTTCGGAAAACATCATGCTGAAGCCCACGACCGGAAGGGCCAGCACCGCGCTGATCATAAATCGGCGACGGAAATCTGCGGCGTGATCGCCGTGCCCGCTGCCCTGGTGCTCATGGTGCGCGGCCTGGTCCATCTGCTCGGCGTCGACATGCGCCATGTGATGGTGGGCGTCGGCGTGTCCAGGCATATGCGCAGATCCCATCATTCCTCCTTATACCCCTCTGGGGTATAGTATCGACTCGGCAAACTCGCCGTTTGTGTGGGGTATTCCCACTTCGTTATAGGTCCGATACAATCGAATGCACGTTCGACCTCGGGGAACCCCAGATGATTTGAACGGCTGCGTCGGCTGGAGGTGACCATGTTCGAGGGATTTCGCGACGAGATGGTCGACCTCGGGGACGTACAGCTTCGTGTGCGGTGTGGTGGTTTGGGTTCGCCGCTCCTTCTTATCCATGGTCATCCCAGGACATCGGCCACCTGGCACCGGGTCGCACCGCGCTTGGCGGCAGCCGGCTTCTGCGTGGTCTGCGCGGACATGCGTGGCTATGGGCGTTCGAGCAAACCGAGACTCCGCGATGATCACCGTCAGCAGGCCAAGCGCGCGGTGGCCGATGATCTTGCAAAGCTGATGACGCAGCTGGGACATGATCAGTTTGCGGTCATCGGACATGATCGCGGCAGCCACGTCGCCTTCCGGCTGGCGATGGACCATCCGAGCCATGTCAGCAGGCTCGTGATCATCAATGCGGTGCCGATCATCGAGGCCTTCGAGCGCTGGGATGCTCGCGTTGCCGAGCGCTGGTTTGACTGGTTCTTCTATGCGCAGCCTGAACTGCCGGAACGCGTGATCTCTGCCGACCCTATGGCCTGGTACCGGCCGGACTCCGAGCGGATGGGTACGGAAAACTACGCGGAAGTAGTTGAGGCGATCAACGACCCTGAGACCGTACGCGCCATGCTCGAGGACTATCGCGCCGCCTTGAGCGTCGACCGCGACGCAGACCGTGCTGAC
>DATCXA010000535.1:0-2993 GCA_036566085.1 Propionibacteriaceae bacterium | reverse complement strand
CGGCAGAGTAAGTACGCGGTCAAGCCCGGCAGCGGTCATTGGTGATGAGCGCGATTGCACGCCGGCACGACTGCACGACAGCTGTCGACGACCCACGACCATCGCGGTTCGAACCCTCTGCAGTCCTTCTATGCGTCAGCGTGAGCGCCAACGATGCAGCGCTTGCGGTCATCGGTGCGAGGCGCTTGCTACAGCCGCAAGCGGCGCCCTTCGTCCCGCTCGGCAAACCTCAATGCGCCGACTTCGCCAGCCAGGCCTTCACGCCTGAATGCTCGCCGACGGCACGGTACAGGCGCAGGAGTTTCGGGCAGTGATCGAGCACGGTGGCGGGCACGTGATCCAGCGTGCCCGAGGTAAGCCAGCGGACGACCATGTACAGCTTGATGTCAGAAACCTGGAGAGACTGACCGCCGACGAAGGGACCGTCGCCGAGTTGGCGCTCGACCTGGCTGCCCCAGGTCGCGAGTTCGTTCGCAGCCAACGCCTCGCGAGCCGCACGCTTCTGTTCGGGGTCGGAAATACGCAGCGTTGGCGTGATCGTGTGGCGCAGTTCCTCGACGGCGCACATCACCGCCTCGTGCCGTGCGGCCTCGAATGCGTCGACCGGATGAAGGCCGTGCTGGCGGCCGATGAACACGAGGATCGCGTTGGAATGCGCCAGAGGCGGCTTACCTGGCACCTGCAGCACCGGCATCGCTCCGAACGGCATGCTCTCCTTCAGCGCTGGCCAGTCGGCGCTCTTGACGCGCACGTCGTCGAAATCGATGCCGGCCAGGTGCAGCGCGATGCGGCATTCCTCGCCGCGGCTGCCAGCGAAGTCGAAATAGGTCAGGCGGAGCTTGCTCATCGGGATCCTCGGGTCGATTGCGAGTGACCGCAGAGCCTACACGACTGGGTCGGAAGGCTGCTGCGTCGCTTGCAGCGCAGCATTGGCCCGCCGCATAGCTGCCGTCCGAACTGCCAGAGCGAGTGTCAGCAGGGGCGGCGGCGAACGGCCGGACTCAGTCTGGAGTGAATCGTCGGCCTAGCCGGCTGGACGGTCCGGACTTGGCCGATCCCTGCCGCTCACGAACGTCGCAGATCGGCCCTTAGCAGTCGCCCGCTGGCAAGGTACGCGGGCATTCAACGCCGACCAAGCCAGGGATCAGCCCGAGCGATGCGCAGCTTCGCTTCATTCTTTGGGGTGTGATGCAGCAGAAGGGGAATGCGTAGTCGCTGTATCCGCTGCACCGGCGCGCGTCTTGTGGCAGGGCTACCACCCATGGAACGCAGGGGCAACCACAGCTTGGCATACCGCATCCACAGCGCTGGCCTAGACTGGACGCGGCCTCTCTTCAGAGGCCCGACAGCACGACTTCCGGCCTTTTCGGCGCGGGTCGAGTTTCCGGCAGGGACGACCTTGCCGCCTTCCTTACTCCCGGGACGACCCGAACGACTGGCGTTCACGCGCCAGGAGATGTTTCATGGCTTGGGTTGTTCTGTTTATCGCCGGTCTGTTCGAGGTCGGGTGGGCAATTGGTCTGAAGTACACGGAGGGCTTCACTCGGTTCTGGCCAACTGTGGGGACCGTCGCTGCAATGGCGGTGAGCATCGGGCTTCTCGGGCTGGCTGTGCGGTCCTTGCCCATCGGCACTGCATACCCAATCTGGACGGGTCTCGGCGCGGTAGGCACGGTGGCCTTGGGGATGGTGCTCTTCAGTGAACCTGCGACCGTTTCGAGGCTCGCCTGTGTTGGCCTAGTCCTGGCCGGAATCGTGGGATTGAAGCTGACAGCTTGACCAGTCAGGCAGCCTGCGCCGACAGCGGCTCGGGAACAGGTCTCGCCCGGGGACGCGCGGCGACGCGGCGGCGCCTCGGGGGTGAAGTCCACGCCGTGGGCGGCGGCGAGGTCGGCAAGCCACCGCTTGGTGGTGCCCACGAGAGCCCGCTTCTTGTCGACGGACATCTCCTTGAGCACCTTGGCGTGGAAGGCATCGACGGCGTAGTTGCTCACCCGGCCGGGCACGGCGGATAAAGGGGTGGTTCGTCGACCGCCCCGGCGGTGTCGCCGAGAGCCCTGTCAAGCGTTTCTCCCCGCACGTTGCGCCACACCACAGCGATGGACTTGCTGCAGGCTGGTGTCGCGCAATCAGGCATCGCGCTATGGCTGGGGCACGAGTCGATCGAGACGACACAGATCTACATGGACGCAAACCTGGAACTGAAGGAGAGGATGCTTGCGAAGACCACGCCGCCCGGGGGCAAACCAGGCCTCTATAAACCTGATGATGCGCTGCTGGCGTTCCTCAAGAGCTTGTAGCATGGGCCCGCGTTGCTGCATCACGGTCGCCGTCTATGCATTCACCCTGGCTTGACATTCCGCTTACTGATTACGAAGGACACATGTCCCTGCCGTCCGTCAGCCAAGCCGAGATGCTCGCAAAGCAGTTTGCGAGCCTACTGGCCGAATTCTCTCCGCCATCGATAGCGGTCATTGGCTGCGCCGGCGGGAATGGGTTTGAGCATATCCGCTCCGAATCAATAGCCCGTGTCGTTGGCGTCGACATAAACCCGGTCTACATAGAGGCATTGTCCAGTCGCTACGCAAAGAAACTTCCCAACCTTGAGCTTTACGTTGCGGATGTCCAGCAGTCGCCTTTGCCTTTCGAGCCGGTTGACTTCATCTACGCGGCGCTCGTATTTGAGTATGTTGAGCTGATCCCAACGCTTCGCAATCTGAAGGCTGTTTGTCGGCCCAATGGTGTCCTGGCTGTGGTGCTGCAACTGCCGTCCGAGTCTGCTGCCCCCGTGTCGCCGTCGCCATTCACGAGTCTTCTGTCTCTTGCTCCGGCTATGAACCTTGTACCACCTTGTGATTTTCTGGCTAGCGCGTCTGCGCTTGGGTTCGAACCATTGTCATCGCATCAAAATTCCCTGCCTTCTGGCAAAGAGTTCGTTGTGCAGGTCTTTCGTGTTCCGACGGCTAAGGAAGGTCTGCACAACTCAGTGCTGAT
>DATCXA010000526.1:0-5663 GCA_036566085.1 Propionibacteriaceae bacterium | reverse complement strand
TTGACCTAGGATGGGGTGTTGACATTTCCTGCCGACTGCGAGGAACCAACTGAGTAGGTCAGAGTTCACGGCCAGCGCTCCGGATGCATCTAGCGCGCGCCATCGAGAATCGCCTGCCTCCAATTCACTTCGAAAGGCATCTGGCCAGCGAGGCGGCGAGAGCGGCCTAGAAGAGCTACGCCGCGTGACTGTTCCAGCCTCGGTTGAGATGGTGAACATTCTTGGCCCACGCGACGAGTTCTTACACATCCTGGAACGGGAACTCGAAGCTGGGATTCATGTTCGTGGCAATGAGATCACGCTGACCGGATCACCGGCAGCAGTTGACCTTGCCATTGATGTGATCACTGAGCTGGTCACGGTGTTGAGAACCGGGCAGGGCCTGACGGCGGACGCCGTGGAGCGGATCTGCTCGATGCTTGCCGGACGCGAGGAAACCCGTCCGGCTGACGTGCTGACGCACAACATCTTGTCCGCGCGAGGCAAGACGATCAGGCCCAAGACGCTCAATCAGAAGCGGTACGTCGATGCCATCGACAAACACACCGTCGTCTTCAGCATTGGACCGGCCGGCACAGGGAAGACGTATCTAGCAGTCGCCAAAGCCGTCCAGGCTCTGCAGAACAAGCAGGTCAACCGGATCATCCTGACCCGTCCCGCAGTGGAGGCCGGCGAGCACCTCGGTTTCCTCCCCGGCACGCTGAGCGACAAGATCGACCCTTACCTTCGTCCGCTCTATGACGCACTGCACGACATGCTTGATCCGGATTCCATTCCGCGGCTGCTGACGGCGGGTACGATCGAGGTTGCGCCGCTGGCGTACATGCGCGGTCGGACACTCAACGACGCCTTCATCATTTTGGACGAGGCACAGAACACCTCGATGGAGCAGATGAAGATGTTCCTGACCCGGCTGGGATTCGGCTCAAAGATGGTGGTAACGGGCGACATCACCCAAGTCGATCTGCCAGGCGGGACGCGCAGCGGCCTTCGGGTGGTACGCGGCATTCTCGACAAGGTCGATGACATCGCATTCTGCAACCTGACGAATCACGATGTGGTGCGGCACAAGCTGGTCGGCCGGATCGTCGCTGCGTACGACAAGTTCGAGGCAGATACTGACGACACGTTGCGGCCGGATCAGGGTGTGGCCACACCGCAACATCGTTCAGGTCGCTAGGCGATGGCCGGGATCATCCGAGCGCTGCTGGGAGCTCGGATATGAGTATCGACATCAGCAATGAGTCGGGTATCGGCGCTGACAATCTGGCGCTGGTTCGCCTCGCCACTTTTGCCCTCGATCAGCTCAGAATCCATCCGCTGGCTGAACTGTCGATCCTTCTCGTGGACGAGGACACTATGAGTGCTTACCACGAGAAGTACCTCGGCGAGCCGGGGCCGACCGACGTGCTGAGCTTCCCGATGGATGAGCTGCGTCCTCCGACTGACGGCGAGGAGCCTTCCGTCGGCTTGCTGGGGGATATCGTGCTGTGCCCGGCAGTAACCGAGCGGCAGGCGCGCGAAAACCAACGCTCCGCAGGCGAGGAGGCGGAGTACCTGCTGGTGCACGGACTGTTGCATCTGCTTGGATATGACCACTCCAACCCCGAAGAGCAGGCGGAGATGTTCGGCCTGACCGACAAGATCATCTCGGCATGGGCGGTGCAGCGCCCTGACCGGGCGCGAGGTTCAGGATGACGCAGGCGCACTGGCTCCAACTTGGCATCGCCTTCGTGCTCACGATTCTTGCTGGATTGACCGCGGCAGCAGAGGCGGCTTTGTCGTCGTTCTCCAAAGTCCGCGCCGACCGGCTGGTCCAGGAGGGTAGACCGGGTGCCCGACGAGTCCGCAAGATCGTCGAGGATCCGCCGCGATATCTGAACACCACTCTGTTCGTCCGAAGCATGATCGAGATTTCGGCGATCATCCTCGTTGCCAACGTGATCTTTTCCCTGATTCCCAAGACCTGGCAGGCCGGCGCCGTCACGGCCGGCATCATGATCATCGTCTCCTACATCGCATGGGGGGTGGCGCCTCGAACGCTAGGCCGTCAGCATGCCGACCGAGTGGCTTGCCGGGCGGCCGGACCGATCGTGGCGATTACCACTGTGCTTGGGCCATTTCCCCGATTACTGATCATGATCGGAAATGCGCTGACGCCTGGCAAGGGGTTCACCGATGGACCATTCGCGACCGAGGCGGAACTGCGCGAGCTGGTCGATCTAGCCGAGGCCAGCGATGTGATCGAGTCCGGCGAACGCAGGATGATTCACTCGGTCTTCGATCTGGGCGACACGATCGTCCGCGAAGTCATGGTGCCGCGTACCGACATGGTCTTCATCGAGGAGTACAAGACCCTGCGGCAGGCAATTTCGTTAGCTCTCCGATCCGGCTTCAGTCGGATTCCCGTCATCCGCGACGGGATTGACGATGTGGTTGGGGTGCTGTACCTCAAGGACGTCATCAGACGGATTTATGACAAGCCAGATGCGCAGTCCACAGAGCGAGTCGGCTCGATGATGCGCAAACCGGTCTTCTGCCCTGACTCCAAGCCGGTAGACGAACTGCTGCAGGAGATGCAGGCCAAGCGGGTGCACCTGGTGATCGTGGTCGATGAGTTCGGCGGCACGGCCGGAATGGTCACCATCGAGGACATTCTGGAAGAAATCGTCGGTGAGATCACCGACGAGTACGACGAGGAAAATAACGACATCACTCAGCTGGCTGAGGGCCGTTACAGGGTTTCATCGCGGCTGCCGGTCGATGAACTGGGTGATCTGTTCGGTCTAAAGCTTGACGACGAGGATGTGGAAACAGTCGGCGGCCTGATGGCCAAGCAGCTCAACAAGGTGCCCATCGCGGGCTCGGTGGTCAAGTACGACGGCTTGGAGCTGGTGGCTGAACGCTCCGCCGGCCGCCGGAACAAGATCGGCACCGTGATCGTCACCAAGATCTCTTCGGCCGACTCTGAGGCAGATGCCAGAGCCGATGCGGCCACCCGGATCGTCTCCGAGCAGGCACGCGCCTCGTGAGCGGCGGAGCTGCCGAGCACGCATCGACTCCCGACGATCCGGAGGACTTGAAGCTCATCACATTGGCCCGTGCGGCGTTGGGCCGAACAGGGGCAGCTCAGGGCGCAGCCGTTCGCGACACCGAGGGTCGCGCATACGCCGCTGCCAGCGTGCACCTGGAGCACCTCACGTTGTCAGCAGTCGCGGTTGCCGTGGCGATGGCGGTTTCCTCGGGTGCCGGCGGCCTTGAAGCCGCAGTTGTGGCAGGCGCCCCACCGTCCGAGGACGATCTTGATTTGCTACGTGACCTACCGGGCTCGCGTGTCGAGGTCTGGTCTGTGGACGCCACAGGACGGGTTCTCGAGGTGAGCCGGCTATGAAAGCCTCCGCTGAGCACGTTTCGCCGCACAGCCGTCAAGAGGACCTGGCAATCAGCCTCTCAGGGGTCGTTTCGCAGCACCGTCGTCGAAACGTTCAGAGGATCGATAACCCGTGACGGAGTCGCCACCGTTTCGTTCTGGTTTCGCGTGTCTTGTCGGCAGGCCGAATGCCGGCAAGTCCACTCTGACCAACGCGCTGGTCGGCCAGAAGATCGTGATCGCCTCTTCGAAGCCACAGACCACCCGGCATGCTGTGCGTGGCATCGTGCACCGTGAGGATGCTCAATTGGTGCTCATCGACACTCCCGGTCTCCATAAGCCGCGGACGCTGCTCGGGGAGCGGCTCAATGATGTCGTACGAACAACATGGTCAGAGGTCGACATTGTTGGTGTCTGCCTGCCGGCCAACGAGCGGATCGGTCCCGGCGATCGATACCTGGTCGGTGAACTTGCAGCACTGCCGAGAAAACCAAGCCTGGTAGCCATCGCGACCAAGTCCGACCTTGCATCACCGGATCGCATAGCAGAGCATTTGGCCAGCATTGCTGCCCTCGAGGCTACGCATAAGATCACCTGGGCAGACATCATCCCGGTGTCAGTGCCGCAGCGCTTTCAGCTGGACGTGCTGAGCGACGCTCTTATTGGCCTATTGCCGGAAGGGCCGTCGCTGTATCCGGACGGCGAGATCACCGACGAGCCCGAGGAAACGCTCGTCGCTGAGCTGATCCGCGAAGCCGCTTTGGAGGGCGTACGTGACGAACTGCCGCACTCCATCACCGTCACTGTGGAAGAAATGGGACTTCGTGACGACCGACCCGCGGACAAGGCGCTGCTCGACATTTACGCCTCCTTGGTCGTGGAGCGCGATTCGCAGAAGGGCATTGTGATCGGTCACCGAGGCGGTCGACTGCGCGAGATCGGCGCCGCCGCTCGTCAACAGATTGAGGCCTTGCTCGGCACCCCGGTATTTCTCGATCTGCGTGTCAAGGTGCTCAAGGAGTGGCAACGCACTGCCAAGCATTTGAACCGACTCGGCTTTTAGCGGTTACGGCTGATTGCGCTGGCATTCCAGGATGCCGCGTATGGCCGCTCATCCCTTGACCCGCTGTCACCGACCGAATATCAGCAGACGGCGGCCGTGCTACGGAGAGACCAGGGTGTCAGCAACGCCTGGCGCTTCGCGTCCATCGAACTCAAGGAGCCGGCC
The DNA here is from genome assembly GCA_036566085.1 of Propionibacteriaceae bacterium. Classification (GTDB taxonomy): domain Bacteria; phylum Actinomycetota; class Actinomycetes; order Propionibacteriales; family Propionibacteriaceae; genus Microlunatus. Next base: position 1,065 of record DATCXA010000526.1, on the reverse strand, counting down.
AAGATCGATGTGAAGACCTGGCGTGCCGGCCATACGGTGCCAAGACGGTCTCTTTCGGTGCTCTGGAACACCGAGACCAATCAGACGTACGAGGCCGTCGTCGACCTCATTGCCGACATCGTCGGGATGGATGTGGTTGAGGTCAGCCCGCCGTACGACCATGCGGACATCACTGCAGCATTGGCCAATCGAGTGGTCTTAGAGACCCTCAGCGCCATCGCTCGCAAACGTCAAGATCTGCGGGACGGTACCCGATGGGAGCCGCTGCAACCGCTGCTCAGCGAGCGATCAGCACCGATCCCGGAAGGCACAGTTCAACACCACCACACTCATCTCGGCCACGATCAGAAGAAGTGAGCAGGCGATCATGAGCGACACGCGATCATCGGGAGACCGCGCAGATAGCGCCCTCTCTGCGGCGCAGCCTGACACGTCCTCGGATGCTCAGCGGCACCAGTCAGAATCTAGACACGCAGCTCGTAGGTCCTGAAGACGCGTGACAGTCGGTAACCCAGGGCCTCATTCACATTGATCATGAAGTTGTTATCGACGTTGTTCCACGTTTCGATGATCTTGAGCTGCGGTTCCACGTCGGCTAGCCAACGCATCATGTCGATCTTGAGCAGTAGGCCAAGCCGGTGGCCTCGGTGTTGGCGTGCCACAGCAGTATCAGCCTGACCACCGACCTCGGGCCGGAGCGGATGCACGACTACCATTGTGTGGCCGCCCACTTCACCGGTCTTGCGCTGACGTGCCAGGACTCGATACTCGCGCTCCCCGCGACCCTTGACCGCCGTCTCGAAGTCGGCAAGCCGCTGCCGATCGAACTTTTCATCCTCGTACGTCAGAGCACCCATAGGTGCGTCGTTGATCGCCGCAGTCACCTCGACTAACTCGCCTAGTACGTCATCAGCAATGGGTGGCTGCAGTCGGTCGAGACAGTAGTCCGCCGCGGTCGTCTCAGCTAATGCCCACAATCGCTGCACCTCGGACTGGTCCACATCGGCCAGCAGCTGACGCCGGCGGGCGTCGCGGCTGGCGTACCTAAAACCGAACTTCTCGACA
>DATCXA010000514.1:0-4107 GCA_036566085.1 Propionibacteriaceae bacterium | reverse complement strand
GTCAGCATCGAGTACTACTCGAAGCTGGAACGCGGCGCTCTCGCCGGCGTCTCCGCCTCCGTCCTGGACGCGATTGCCCTCGACCTCCTCGCCTCCTGGACCGCCGTCATCGACGACGCCATTGGGGACGCCCACCAACCGACCTAAAGGGAGTGCGCGCGTTCGACCGGCACCGAGTAGGTCAGTCAACCCCAACATCTTCAAGATCGCCTTCGATGTCGAGGTAGACCTGCTGTAGCTGATCGATCAACTCTGGATCCGGGTCCTGCCACAGCTCTCGATCAACAGCCTCACTGAGTTTTTCGATGATGCCGCGCAGCGCCCATGGGTTGGCGTGCTTCATGAAGTCCTGATTGTCTTTATCCAACACATAATTCTCGGCCAGCTGCTCATACATCCAGTCCGTCACAACACCAGCAGTGGCATCGAAGCCGAAGAGATAGTCGACGGTCGCCGCCAGCTCAAAGGCACCCTTGTAGCCGTGCCGTTGCATCGCGGCGATCCAGCGGGGGTTGATCACCCGGGCCCGGAACACTCGCGCGGTCTCTTCGGTGAGTGATCGAGTCCGAACCGTATCCAGACTGGTCGAGTCGCCGACGTACGCCTTGGGATCGGCACCAGTCAGCGCGCGTACGGTCGCCACCATCCCACCGTGATATTGGAAATAATCGTCGGAATCGGCGATGTCATGCTCTCGGGTGTCCACGTTCTTAACAGCCACCGCGATTCGCCGATAGTTGGCCTCCATGTCCTCGCGTGCCGGGATCCCCTCGAGATCACGACCGTAGGCAAAGCCGCCCCAGGCGGAATAGACCTCGGCAAGATCATGATCATTACGCCAGTTGCCTGCCTCGATCAGGGGCAGCATGCCCGCTCCGTACGAGCCCGGCTTGGAGCCGAAGATCCGGGTAACCGCCCGCCGCTGATCACCGTGCGCAGCAAGATCATCTTGGGCATGCCGCCGGACGAAGTTGAGGTGCCTGGGCTCGTCAAGATCGGCCACCATTCGTACTGCATCGTCCAACATCGCCACTACGTGGGGAAATGCATCCCGGAAGAAGCCCGAGATGCGAATTGTGACGTCAATCCGCGGCCGCCCCAGCTCGTCTAGATCGATCGCCTCGAGCCCGACAACTCGCCGCGAGGCCTCATCCCACACAGGCATTACGCCGAGCAGTGCCAGCACTTCAGCAATGTCATCACCACTGGTCCGCATTGCCGACGTGCCCCATACCGACAATCCAACGGACTGCGGATACGCCCCCACCTCATCGAGATGTCGTTGCAACAAGGATTCGGCCATTGCTTGGCCGGTTTGATACGCCAGGCGCGACGGAATCGCCTTGGGATCCACGGAGTAGAAATTGCGACCGGTCGGCAGCACGTTGATCAACCCGCGCAGCGGCGAGCCGGATGGGCCGGCCGGCACATATCCGCCATCGAGGGCGTGCAAGATCGCGTTGATCTCATCACCGGTGCGGGCGAGCCTCGGTACGACCTCCCGGCAGGCAAAGCGTAATGCCGCGGCAACGGCCTCATTCTGGGCTCCGAGGGTGCGCTCCACGATTGTTGGCACCGCGTCAATGGACCAGCCGGAATTCCCAAGCTCCGTCACAAGCTTCCGGGCTTGCGCCTCAACGGTGTCTGTCTGTGTCAATGAGCCCTCTGCGAGGCCAAGAGCCGTCCGTAGTCCGGGCACTGGGCTGGCACCAGCAAAGATTTGAGGTGATCGCAGCACCGCGAGCACCAGGTTGATCAACTGCTCCCCTTTGGGTGCCTGGCCCAGCACATGCAGCCCATCGCGAATCTGGGCATCCTTGATCTCACACAGCCAGCCATCGACATGGAGCACGAACTCATCGAATGCTTCCTCGTCGGGAGCCGCATCCATACCAAGATCATGATTGAGCTGCGCCGCCTGAATGAGGGTCCAGATCTCCCCACGCAGCGCTGGAGCCTTCGCTGGATCCATGGCATTCACTTGGGCGTACTCATCGAGCAACTGCTCGAGCCGTGCGATATCACCGTAGCTCTCCGCGCGCGCCATCGGTGGCACAAGATGATCAACAATCGTGGCGTGCGCCCGCCGCTTCGCCTGAGTTCCCTCCCCAGGGTCATTGACTAGGAATGGGTAGATCAGCGGCACTGACCCGATCGCCGCATCGGTCCCACAGGATGCGGACATGCCGAGATTCTTGCCAGGCAACCATTCCAGGTTGCCGTGCTTGCCGACATGGATCACCGCATGGGCACCAAACTCCTTCTCCAGCCAGCGATACACCGCCAAGTAATGATGCGAGGGTGCAAGATCAGGATCGTGATAGATCGCAATAGGGTTGTCGCCGAAGCCGCGCGGCGGCTGCACCAAGATCACCACATTGCCGGCCTGCAGGGTGGCCGCAACAATCTCCCCGTCTGCGTCACTACTGCGGTCGACAAACAGTTCACCGGGCGCTTTCCCCCAGGCATCCGTGACGGCGTCCACAAGATCATCGGGCAGTTCGGTTAGCCAGCGCCGATACGTCGCCGCCGGAATTCGAACCGGCTGGCCGGATAGCTGTTCGGCCGTCAGCCACTCCGGATCCTGACCCCCTGCCGCAATCAGGGCGTGAATCAGGGCGTTTCCTGCCGTCGTGTCGGGATCCTCCCCCTCTACCGGATCGAGTGGACTGGTGCCCGGAATCACCCCGGCTGCCCCGAGGTCGTAGCCGGCCTCGCGCATCGTCCGCAACAGTTTGATCACCGAAACCGGAGTATCGAGTCCAACCGCGTTGCCGATCCGGGAATGCTTCGTCGGATAGGCCGAAAGAACGATGGCAATGCGCCGCTGCGCGGCCGGAATGTGTCGCAACCGAGCGTGATTGACAGCGATCTCGGCTACCCGGCGACACCGTTCATGATCAGGGACGTAGCTCGGTAGGCCATCGGCATCGGTCTCCTTGAAGGAGAACGGCACAGTAATAATCCGGCCGTCGAACTCAGGGACCGCGACCTGAGTAGCAACATCAAGTGGCGTCATGCCCTCATCCGAGGCTGCCCAGGACGCCCGATCCCAGGTAAGAGTTAGCCCTTGCAGGATGGGAATATCGAGTGCAGCCAAGGCTCGTACGTCCCACGCTTCATCATCGCCGCCCGCGGACGCCGTCGCCGGTTTCGTCCCGCCGGCCGCAAGTACGGTGGTGATCAACGCATCGCAGCTCGCCAGATACTCGAGCAAGTCTGAGGGAGCATCGCGCAAGGACGTAGCGAAGATCGGTACGCCGATTCCGCCTGCGGCATCAACGGCGTCGGCAAGCGCCTCCACGTACGCGGTGTTCCCAGCGGTGTACTGGGCGCGATAGAACAAGATGCCAATACGTGGCCGTGACGAGTCAGGCAGTGGGCGTGGCAGTACTCCCCAGACGGGCTGCTCGATTGCAGGCTCGAAGCCAACACCAGTGAGCAGCACGGTGTCACACAGAAATGCGTGCAGCTGCCTCAGGTTGTCCGGCCCGCCATGGGCTAAATAGACATGGGCGTCGGCGGCTACTCCGATCGGGACGCTCGACAGTTCCATGAGCTCCGCGTTTGGAGCTTGTTCCCCGCCGAGCACGACCATCGGCTTTCCCAGCGCACGAAACCGATGGAACCCGCTGCACATCAGCTGCGGTGAGCCCAATATTCGCGCCACGATCAAGTCACAGGACTGCAGCGCCTCGCCGAGCTCAGTGTGTCCTGATCGCGCCGGGTTGGCCAACACATAGTCGGCGCCGCCGGCCCGCGCAGAGAGCAGGTCGGTATCGGAGGTGGAAAGCAGGGCAATCCGAGGCATCACGGGAGCCTAACCGGTCTGCGCGCCTCGAGCGGGCGGTCCCGCTTCCGACCTATCAGGGCGCAGTCGCCCCGCCCGCCCAGGGCTCGGCGGCCCGAGACTCAGCCAGGGCCGAGAGTGCGTCGAGTGACCACGTCATACGGCCTTTCCGAAGATCGGTAGCCACGGCACTGACCCAGTCGAGCTCAGCCTTAGTCACAACGCGGCGGTACTCGTCCTCAAGCTCAGCAATCCGCGGCAGGCCGCTGGCGGCCTCTGAGGATAGCCCTGCATCGAGCTCGGCCAGGCGGGCGGCA
>DATCXA010000485.1:0-3664 GCA_036566085.1 Propionibacteriaceae bacterium | reverse complement strand
GTGTGCAGGCACATGCCACCGGCTCCGGGCTGCCACTGAGGACCGGTGTCGTGCTGGCGCAGGCCCGCAAGCTCAGTCCACTGGTGACCTCCGTCGGTGGATTTGAAGAGCGCCGCGTCCTCGACACCGGCGTAGACCGTCTCAGCGTCGTGCAGCGAGGGCTCCAGATGCCAGACGCGGGTGAAGTTCCAGGGCCGTAGCGAGCCGTCGTACCACTGATGCTCGCCGACCTCACCCTGGTAGCTGAAGTCGTTGCCTACCGTGTCCCACGACGCGCCGCCGTCATCGGAGCGCTGGATCACCTGCCCGAACCATCCGCTGGTCTGGGAGGCGTAGATCCGGTCAGGGTTCAGCGGTGACCCCTTGACGTGGTAGATCTCCCATCCCGGAAAATGCGGGCCGTCAACGGTCCACTCCGTGCGCCTCTCGTCTGAGATAAGACGGAAGGCACCCTTGCGGGTCCCCACCAGGACACGTGTGCTCGCCATGCTCAGATCCCTTTCGTGCTGTCTTTGCCCTGAGGCTATTCGGCCCGTCCGACAACAAAGACTCTGGGCCTCGCCGAAAGTCATCGGGTCAGGAGTGCCGCCTGTAGATGAGATGGAGAAATGCGGCATCAGAGCCTGCGTGCCTTGTCCGCACCCCACATCCAGAACACGCTGTCGCGGCTCCACGACGTCTCGCAACTGCGCCGCGACGAGCTCTGACGGACGACGTCCCGCAGTTGACCGAGTCGGTGGATCCAGCGTTCTTCGGCGCCTGCGAAGCTCACACACAGATACCTACCAGGCCCGTAGGACACGTACCGTCGGCGTCGCGAACGAACGACTGGATCAAGGCTTGGCTTTCACGCGCATGTCGAGCGAAATCGAAGTTGAGCTTGGGGACTAACCATCGACACATCACCCGTCGTGTCGCGCGACTGGGCGCCGCTGGGGCGGGATGATCGGACTGGCCGGCGTATTGCCGGCTCTCGCAAACTCTGACCTTCCGTTTTCCGGAGTGACGTGTCGCAAACGATGTCCGGCCGCAGTGATGCGCCTGATCGCCTCTGGGTGACCGGGTTGGCTCTGGTCTTCGGTACCGCCTTTCTCGGCCGACTGGTCCCCCTGCTCAACGGCGGTGGTCTGTACGCCATGGGAAACTACGACGACGGGGTGCACTATGCGGTGGCCATGGGATTGGTGCATGGGCTGCTGCCGTACCGGGACTTCCTCTTCCTGCACCCGCCCGGAATAGCCCTGGTGCTGGCACCATTTGCTTCGCTGGCTGACCTGGTCGGTGAGCCGCAGGCGATGCTGGTCGCGCGGCTGTGCTGGATTGCCCTCGGTGGCGTGAACGCCGTCCTGTGCGCGCTGGTGCTAGCTCCGCTGGGACGGCTGGCGGCGGTATTGACCGGTCTGATGTACGCGCTGTTCTTTGGCGCCATCTACGCCGAGCACACCGTCCTATTGGAACCCCCAGCAACAGCGATGCTGCTGCTCGCACTGGTGATCACCCGCGCGGTTGGCAGCGGCGATGGGCTCGGCACCCGGCACTACGTCGCGGCAGGGCTGCTGCTAGGGCTGTCTCCAGCACTGAAGATCTGGGGCGTACTGACGGTTCTCGTCGTGGTCGGCGGAATCGCCTACCGCCGCGGCCTTCGCCCCGGCCTCACCGTATTGATCAGCGCCGTCGCATCATGCACTGTCATCTGCCTGCCCTTCTTCCTAGCAGCGCCGGGCCAGATGTGGACGATGGTGGTAGCGGACCAGGTCGGGCGCCGGCACGACGGTCTCGATGAGGCCCGACGGATCGACGGCATGTTGGGCCTGAGCCTCTGGACGAGCCAGCCTCGGCTGCACTTTGGTACCGCATTAGTCACGGCTGTAGCACTGGCCGCTCTGGTGGTCTGCCTGATCCGTCCGCAGCTGCGGCTGCTGGCCGCACTGCTAATCACACATGCCTCGATGCTCGCTCTTACGCCGATGTGGTTCCTCCATTACGCTGGCGCCATCGCCGCGCCGCTAGTCCTGGTGCTCGGTGGCGGCGTGGCCGTCGCCCTGATGAAGGTCGGCACCGTCCGGATCAGATGGCTGCCACCCGCCATCGCAACACTGGCAGTGATCGCCGTCATGCTGAGCGCGCTACCGCTTACCCAGCTGCGTCTCGGCCGCACGTTCCCGGGCCGTGCCGCCGCCGCGGTCGTTGCTGATCTGCCTGGGTGCGTGGTCACCGATTTCCCCATGGCCTTGATTCAGATGAATCTGCTGCGGCGCAATCTCGCCCGCGGTTGCAGGTACGAGGTAGACCTCAGCGGAGCGAGTTATCACCTGAAGGCCGGTGCCGATGAAGAGCAGCCACGTGCCCGCAATCGCGTGTGGCAGGCGTACGCATTGGACTACCTACGCAGCGGCGATGCGTCGATTATCGTCCGGTTCTCCTCCGGCGTCGGGTTCAGCCCGAAGACGGCCAAGATCGTCCGCAGCTGGCCGAAGATCGGCCGCGCGGGCCCTTACGCGATTCGCGAGCCGCAGCCCTCACGTGTACCCGTCAGGATCGGATCCAAAATGCCCGCCCAAAGCTGGTGACTTCCAGCGCATGGCTCAGCTAGGCAGTGTTGGACATATTGGCGTTCGACAGATTGGAGTTCGGCAGATTGGCGAACTCCAAGAGCGGGCTGCTCGGGCTCTGCCAGCCGCGGCACAGCAGAACGTAGACGGGTGCTGGTTGCGATACACCGACAGTAAGGGGACCTGGTGGGCAGGCGCCGTCCTCATGCACGGCCGCGTGCCTTCGCGACAGCTAGCGGAGAGGATTGCGGTCGCTGAGGATTTCTACCTCATACACGGTGAGCCGGCCCGATTTCAGGTGTGTCCCGCCTGCCCGCCTGACCTTGATGACACTCTCATGCGCCGTCGATACAGGCTGGAAAGTGTCGTATCACTTCTCGTGATCAACGCAGCGCAGCTCGCAGGTCGGCCGTTGGCACCCTCACTGCGAGTCGAACTCAAAGAGCAGGCCGACGCGGAATGGTTTCAACTCTTCATCTCAGCGCTGGCGCCGGGTGTTGATCCTGCCCCGGAGCGGCGACTATTGCAGCGAGTGGAGGGGCGGAGTGCATACGCCACGGTCTCCGTGTCCGGTTATCCAATAGCGGTGGGCAGAGCCGTCGCTGACACCGGTTGGGTTGGTGTATTCAGCATGGCGACCCTGCCTGATGCCCGTCGACGCGGAGCAGGCGGGGCCGTGCTCGCAGCGCTGGCTGACTGGGCTGTCAGCCAAGGCTTCTCGCGCTTGTATCTGCAGGTGGAGCAGAACAACACGGCCGCTCTTCGCCTTTACCGCCGGGCGGGCTTCGAGAAGGCGTGCAGGTATCACTACCGCATTGCCACGCCCTCCTGATTTGACTGCTGGACACGCCGAGCCTTCCGTTCGAGGTGCGCTCTTCAAGACGACCAGGCATCGTCGACGGGTTGGTAGCCCAGTTGCTCGATCGTGTCGCGTAGGTCGGCACGGCGGTAACGGTTAGCCGAGATGCCGTTGGCAACGATGAACGTGAGGCCACCGGTCTCCACAGTGGCGCGCACCAGCTCTGCCGCGTCGCGGGCGCTGAGCCAAGCGGCCAGCTCCCACGCAGGTACTGTGTCTGGGTCGGGGCGGTGCGGGGAGAAGTACCCGATTC
>DATCXA010000473.1:0-4912 GCA_036566085.1 Propionibacteriaceae bacterium | reverse complement strand
CCAGTGACCACGATGAGCGCGTTAGGCGCCGCATTGGGCGCTGCCACCGCGGCGTACAGGGTGCTGAGGCTGCCCCCGAGACTAGTCAACTCACCAGCGGCGCGGCCGATTTCAAACTGGCACTTTACTGGGGGTACGGCGGTACACGCGGCCAGCACTTGGGAGAGGCCCAAATCAGCGGCGCCAACGGTCAGAGTCACCAATCTTGTGTCTTCGTCCAGCGCCGTCAGCTGTTTGCCGCTCACGTAAGATGTCGTCGCGCCGGTGCAAGCGGCATTGACGCGGAGATCGATCCGCATTTTGCGGTCGAGCAGATATGGGTAGCCGTTCGGGCTCTCCAGGCAATCGTTGAGGTAATCGCCCCCGCCCTGTCCAGCGGCATAGGAGTCGCCCAGCGCAACGTATGGGATGGTGCCGGAATTGCCGGCGGCAGCCGGTAGCGCGCCGGCCGTCACGAATCCGGCCAAAGCGATGAGCATGGTCACCAGACGCGCCACGAAGCGGCCCCGAGCAGTCATGGGCGGGAACTTACACCGATCTTGCGGCCAAGGTGCGCGATTCTCTCGTTCGGACCAATTCGCCGAGCCAACGCTTCACGGTCGGGCAGCGGCCGACGAGTTCCCGATCAACCGAGGTGGATCACGCGACCGACAGCGACTGCGAGGGCCACCTTGCTATTCGGAGCCGATGGCTCAAAGCCTGAGCTGACGCACGTGGTCCATGCTGATTCACGGAGATATCCGAGGTCACGACAAGGTCCGCGCTGATCTGGATGAAGGCCAGCCACCGCGGGAGGAGGCCAAGACCGCCCGGCGTTCGCTGCGCCAGTCGTGTGAACTCGGCGGTGATCGCCCCTCGTCAGGCGACCGTGCGCCGCATGAGCACCAGGGGTGCGCTTGTCGCTCGGAAGCCGCTTGATCTCTGCGACAAGGCGCGGGACATCTTGCGGCGTCGCCGCACCGTCGGCCGTTCCATCCGCAACTCCGAGCGAAGCGCCTCGCGACCTCGCTCTGCCTAACGTCGCCATCCATGAGCAGCTGGCAGTCCGCGTCGTGGAGGCTGGCAGGGATCAGTCGTGGGGCGACGTGGTGACGATCCTTGCGACGACGGCCCTCCGGATCAGTGAGGCGTCGGGCCTCCGAGTTGTGCAACGTCAATCTAGTAAGGGGGCTGGTCCACGTCCTTCGATGACTCGGATCATCGCTCTCGACGTCTCAACCCCAGAGGGTGGTCGCAATCTTGGCAACCGATGACGATGCGATCGAGTTGATCGGAGTCAACGAGGACGCGATCTCCTACTTCCACACGCTTGCGGGCACAACAACGAAATCAGGGATGCCAATCCAGGACTACCGCGACGAACTCTCGGAGTCCGATCAAGCCTCCGCCGTGGAGGCCTGCATTCAGCTCGAGAGCTGACATCATGTTCATCAGTAAGTCCGGTCCTGGGCAACGTCGAGTGCAGCACTGGAGACCTGGAGCCGGGACAAACTGAGCGGATGAACTGCCTCTCAGACGGTCAGCACACAAGCATGTACCACAAGATGACCGCTGAGGCTACTTCTAAATTGGCTTGAAACGTACTGGAGCCCCGGACATTGTCCTTTGACAACTCCCGGGGCCCTTCGATGCGACCATTTCAGTCGAGAAGATTGCGCAGAAGCGATGGCCGTCCAGTAGCCGTTGTGGCAGTTGGGCATGGCGACGGCACTCTTCCGACATTGATATCTTGCACATCTTGAGGATGCGCCAATCCCGCGTCCCTATGACAGGCTGAGCGCCCCAAGCCGGTTTGCTCGCACTGGTGTTCCCGACATTCCTTGGGTCAGGTACCGGCGAGCTGCGCGGCTAAAGGAGCGAGTGAGTCGACATCCTAGGAAAAGGGTCATGTAGCTGCCGCAAACGCCCGGGACAGCTAGCTGAACCCCCGATCGAAATCCACTTCATCCAGCAACTGATCAGTCAGCCGATCAGCAAGGACCGCATCCATCGCTGACAGTTCCTGCGCAAGGACAGCCGGCTCCGTCATTTAGGAGCAGAGAAGCACTAAGCCGAAGGTGATACTAGCGATACGGTGTTGCCCGAGATCTTGATGTATGCCGAGTTCGTATTGTTCGAGTTGTTCGACTCCAGAAACTTATTGCCGGGATCAGCGATAACCTGGACTCGGTACTTGCCATCCGCGAGACCGTTGATCTTGATCCACTGGTAAGCAAGGTTTGCTCCGTAGGTGTCGCCCCAGCCGACTGAGATGCCCTCAACCACCTTCAGTGAAGACTCAGTACCACAAGCTACGCCAGGAATGTAGTGCGGAGAGGACGGTGCGCCAGGCAATGTCAGGTCCACCTTCGTGTTGTCGGTGAAGCAGAATCCAGTCTTTGCGCCTCGACCTTGAATCACAGAGTCAGTAGTGCCATCAGCATTGACCTTACGGATTGTGAACTCTTGGAGCTTGAAAACGTGCCAGTGATCGTGACCATCGCCTGCATAAAATCCGTAGGTGTCAGGCACGTTGACGGTGCGGAAGCTGCCATCTGTTCGGTACACACGCTGTGCAACTGTCATTGTCGGAGTCGAAGTGTCTGGACGCATCATCCGTACTCCGAACTTGCCTGCCCCGGCATTCCACATGACCGTCTTGAATCGAAGTCGCTTCTCTCCGTTGGATGCTTGCTCGATATAAAATCCCGACGGCGCTTTCATCTTTAAGTCCGGCAACTTTTCTGTGGCAGCGGATGCTGGCAAAGCTGTCATGGCCAATAGAGTGGCCAGTATCGCGATGATGAGTGTTTTCATGGTTTCCCCGATCTAGGATTCTGTCTACTGAGACTGGGGTGCGATCACCGGCTTCACCACATGTGCAGGCGAAATCAGCAACGCCGCCAACAGCAGTCCCCCAAAGACCGAAAGAATCATCCTTCGCATTGCCACCCCCGATTGCCTGCAAGACTCACGGAACTGTACTGGATGGTGATGCGGCATGGGCTCATTTGCTAGGTGTTTCTGTCGGCGGCGACATCCCATCTGAGGAGTCACCAACCCATTTGCTCATTGAGCGTCGTGCGAAGGCTTCCGACGGGCCACGCACCGGGACTTCGTCACGCCGATCAAGAGAGATCGCCGGCTGCGAGGCCCGACAGGGCCTGCCATGCCTGGGCGGGGGCCGCGCGAAGAGGAAGCGGTGTGCGTCGTCATTGGAGCATCCCGACGGGGGCTGCGGCGTCAGCCGTCGGGGACACTTATAACGACTCGTGCTCAATCAGGCGTGTCCTGGGCGCGGCGCGGCTCAGTTTGCTCTAAAGCCGATTGGCCGCACGTCCGGGTCGGCTTCCGCCTGCTGTTGCCGGTACTCCAACGAATGGCCCCGGATAGGCCATTCCACGACCTGCCCCAGGGCTCTTGTCCGTGGCGACGACCAAGGCCACGGACCGGCCTGCGCATGACCTGCAGGCAGGAGATCGGTCGCTTTCTTCGATATGAACCGGGGCCTCAATAAGCCAGGTCGGCCTCGGCCCGGGACGCAAGAATCCAAGCTAAAAGCACAGCAGTGAAACGGGGCAAATCCGGAAACCGGCCACCGCACCGCAGCCTCTGGGCTCGGTCGTGGTCATGGTATGCGGAGACGCGGTTGACTGCGCTATCCCCGGTCCGGCCTTCGGAAACGGAACTGGCGGACAGAAGCGGGTAGTCTCAGCAGGAGACTCCAGCTAGCTCCAGGTCTTGTGCCGCCAACTAGCTGGAGCCTCTCCCCCTGTAATGCCCCTGCAACTATTTGCGCGCAGAATCCCTGAAAAGTCCAGGTGCTGAGGCGATTTATCTCAGGCGAGCCGGATCTGCGCGAAATCCTTTGGTCCAGCGTGTTGCCTTCCAACTTCATCCAATCTGTGTCAAATGATCTATGCGGGATCTCGATCGACCCAGTACGCCGACGAAGATCGACGTGAGGTGAATCCGCCGGTCGAAGTGGACTCAGCAACATATTCAATTAGAATATAATTGCTATTCTGGTGGAAGAGGCCGGGCCTCGCAACTGATTCGAGGAGAGATTGGATGGATCAGTTCGCAGCAATGGCTGCCCTCTATAGGCCCACCGTTCCCTTGCTGGCGCGCTAGTTGTCGTCAAGAAAACTAAATGCAAGCTCGACGGCGTAGTACGCGACGAACACGCCGAGGCCGATCAAGACCACTGACACGAAAGTGACAGTGAGGATCTTGGTCACCATGACCCGAAATCATGGGGCCGAGTGCGCCGGCGTTCGGCGTGATGAGCGAGAAAGGCTGACCACTTTCGCCGTTTCCGCTGTCGGCTTGGTCGCACCGAGGAATCGAACCTCGCACGCCGGAGTGAGAGGCGAGAAATTCAACCAGCCAGTCGCCCGTCGAAACCAGGGAGATGACCGTCGACGGGCAACGCGGCCGTCCGAGGATGGCGGCGCGCCCCGAAGAGTCACCTCCCGCTACCTCCGGCACGGAGGACGGCGTCCACGAACGCATGTTCCTGCGGACGGAGTCCAATGCCCGCCGCGATCATCCGGTGCGAATACGCGCGCAAGGATCTCTTGGTGCAGGCGCTCGCAGCGCGATGTGGGCCACCGGCATCACCTTCGTCGGGGCTGAAGACAATGGTGTCATTAGCGCAGTGAGCTGAATGCGGCCCGCATTTCGGCGGCGAAGAGCTCCGGCTCTTCCCACGCGGCGAAGTGACCGCCCCCTGTGAACCTCATTGAAATAGGCGAGGTCGGGGTAGACCGCCTGGACCCAGCTGCGCGGGGAGGCCCAGATCTCCCCCGGGGAACGTCGTGAATCCGACCGGCACAGTGACCGCCGGAGGAGCCTGGCCGCTCGCAAGGGCTGCGGCCAGCGCTCGTGCGTCCTCCCAGTACGACCGGGCCGCCGACGCTTCAGTGCCGGT
>DATCXA010000445.1:0-6083 GCA_036566085.1 Propionibacteriaceae bacterium | reverse complement strand
GTTCCGTGACAAGGAACGCATGGAGCAAAAGATCGACGCTGCCGGGATTCGCACTCCGTGGCATGCCAGCGCCACCACCGTCGCCGGTGTCTGGGAAGCAGCCGAACGAGTTGGTTATCCGTTGATCATCAAGCCGATCGCCGGTGCGGGCTCGGCCGATACCTACCGGGTGGATTCCGCACCAGAGCTTGCGGAGGTGCTGCCGCTGCTGCGACACATTCCCGAGGTGAGCGTCGAGGAATTCATCGACGGCGAGGAGTTCACCTACGACACGGTTTGCGCAGGCGGATCAATCCTCTTCGAACACATCATGTGGTATCGACCCCGTCCTCTGCAGATGAAGATGCACGAATGGATCAGTCCGACATCGATCTCGCTGCGTGACCTCACCGTCCCCCACCTGCAGGCCGGCCGCCAGATGGGCGCCGAGGTGATCGCCGCACTGGGCTTCCAGACCGGGTTCACTCACATGGAGTGGTACCGCAAGGCCGACGGCGAAGCGGTATTTGGCGAGATCGGAGGACGGCCACCGGGCGCTCGCGTTGTTGATCTGATGAACTACGCGACCGACGGAGATCTGTATGTGGGGTGGGCCGAAGCGGTCGTTCACGGTCGGTTCTCTCGACAGCTCGAGCGACGTTTCAACTCTGGTTGCGTCTTCAAACGCGCCCAGGGGGTTGGCCGGATCACTCATATCGAAGGGCTCGACAAGCTGCTGGCCGCATATGGCGAGCATGTCGTGCTTGTGGACCTGCTCCCGATCGGTGCGCCGCGTCGCGATTGGCGCGCCGTTCTTATCAGTGACGGGATGATCATCGTCAGGCATTCGGAACTGCAGCCGGTGATCGAGATGACCGAACGCTTCGCGACTGACCTGCAGCTGTACGCCGGCTAACTCTTCGGCAACCGCCGCCCCCGGTCAGCAAAACCGCGGCAGGTGATGCGCAAACTGCCGCCGCCACCATGGCCAGTCGTGCGCCACGTCATATCCCCAAAGATCAACTTCGTGCGGGATGCCCTTCTCGACGAGTACACTTCCAAGGGCCGTGGTGCTGACCAGGGCGCCAGTGGTGTCCTCCCACATTCCCTGTCCGCATACCAGTAGCAGGAATACACGAGATCGCAACCACTCAAGGTGGTCGCCTTGCATATTGGCGAGGTAGTTCATCGGCGTGTTGAAGTACACGGCGTCCCCGCGTTCACCCCAGCCATATAGGGCGCTGAGATCGTAGATTCCGGACATGCAGAACGCCTGCGGAAAAAGGTCCGCGCGTTTCAGCGAGAAGTTCGCCGCGTGGAAAGCACCGAGACTGGTGCCGGTCGTGAGGATGTCCGCTGGTCCGCCACAATCGTCGAAGATCCACGGCACTACTTGATCGAGGATCCACGATTCATACCCACCGTGTCGACGAGCGCGTTCCTCCAGTGGAATTTCCCGGTTGGACCAGCTTTCCCTGTCGTAGCTCTCCACGCAGTAGAGCTTGACCCGGCCGCCGTCGATGAGATCCGCCACAACGTCGACCATGCCCCAGGATTCGAAGTCTTCCGCGCGACCCATCTCATGCGGGAAGGCGAGAACCGGACGGCCCCAATGCCCGTAGGCGATGACTGAGCCAGCCGCCCCGATAGTCGGGGACCAAAGATCGACCGTACGGCGCCTCATCAACGCCTGCCAGAGCCCGTGCGACTGGAGCCGACGTTGGACTTGATCCAGTCATTCAGCGGCCCGCAAGCGTCGAAGGTCTCCACAACGAACTCGCGTACAGCTTCCCCGTCTTGTAGCGGTGCCCCAGACAACCGACGATGCGCGCTTACGGCCTTCTGCCGCAGCAAATCCACCCGCGGATGATCTTTCGGATAACCGCGAGGCGCAGTCTTGAGTGGCTCGGTCATGCCATGGCCGAGCTCGATGCCGCGCTGACTCAGGTCATTCAAAATGCCCTCCAGCGCCCGACCGGTAGCATCGGCGTCCACCGCCTCGCGATACCGCTCCAACTGATCCGGCGCCATCATGTACGCACCGCATGCCGCCATCAGCCCGCGTGCGTCTACATGCAGGTAATAGACAGTGCCATCGGTTTCGTGCGCGGCCCCATGTTGGGTCTTGTACGGCGACTTGTCGGGTGAGAATCGAATGTCACGATTCATCCGGAAAACCTTGAACGGTTGGAACCGTTCTGGCAGCGAGTCCACGAGCGCAGCCATCGGTTCCTTGACCTGGTCCTCGAAGATCGACTTGTTCGCCGTCCAGTAGTCCTTCGAGTTATCTCGTTCAAGGCCGGCGAAAAACTTGGTGGCCTTTGTGGTGAAACCGCCGACCTGTGCGTCCGCCACGCCAGCCTCCTGCATATGGGGTAGATCGCCCGCTGAAATCAGCGGCCTGTCCCCGATGCTGCATCACACAGCGACAACGCTGCAATAGCGGTTGTTTCTATGAGCGGCGATCGATGCGTGTGATCCAGTACGAAGTGTTTGGAGTCGGCGGGGTCGCGAATCGCGCGTTGGGCAGATAGAGGCTGTTTCCGAACGCCGCCACTGTGGTTGGGATGTCAAAGTCATTGCTCGTCAGGGTGTCCACCAACTGACCGCTCGTACCGGCAGCATTCAGCTTGATCACCGCGACCTGCGCGAGTTGATTCTGCACCGCGTACAGCGTCGTTCCTCGCACCAGCAGGCCATCGCCGGCGGTCAGCAAGGTATCGCCTAGATCCACCCGCGTTGCAACCCCGGTCTGCGGATCAACTCGGAACAGCAAGCCGGTCATGGAATTAACAACGAGCAGGGCCTTCCGGTCCGGAGTCTGCGTAATGCCATTGGCGTTGAATCCCGGCACCTGCTCCCACTCGCCCGACAAGGTCAGGGTGACGACGTCGGCCTGCCGGCCTGGTTTCCCACCTCGACCAAGCGGCACGCCGTAGAGCTGGGCCTGTTGTGAGTCTGTAAACCATGCATAATCGTGAGTCAGTACTACGTCGTTGACAAAGCTGGTCTCGGTAGTAAACGTGTAATTCCGGATGATCTTTCCGGTCCTGACGTCTATTACCCGGCCAGTGCCGGATGGGCCGCCCGCTACAAACAGGCGGCCACGGTTATCGATCTTGAGGCCCACCGAGGGAAAGTTCGGGCCCAGACCTTCACTGATAAGCCGCCGCTCACCGGTACGCAGGCTCACGGCAATAATGTCGCCGTCCGCGAGCGAACCCAGGTACGCCGTCGCGCGCTTGCCAATAGTGATGCCCTCCGGCTGGAAGCCGTTCGGAAGCCCGATCCGATCTGGGAATGGTCGTGCCTGGGCGGTGCCAATCATTGGGCCGGTCAACGGAGCACCGAGCGCAACACCAAGCAATGCGACGGCAAGCAGACGCAGGATGGATCGAATAATCACTGACATAACCCCCGAGGTGCGATTCGGCGTAAGCCGCTACACAATAAGTCGACCTTACGCAGCAACTGAGGGGTGGCGCGCCAGCGAAGATCTTCCGGCCCTCGTCATAAACCGGCTCAGATGGCGGTTAGTTCGATTGAGCTTCCACCGCCCCGCATGAACCGGTGGAAGCCTCTTGCGTAAGGACGATCCCACCGCGATATCAGTTCACGCGTGCTAAGCGTGTCGAAGGGCGTTCCAACTCGACGAGCTCAGCCCGCATTCGCGAGGCGGCCGCGGTCTGAATTAGGGCGTTTGCTATGCGGCGCGCAGCTTCTCCAACAGCGGCTTTGCCGCCTGATCAAGGAATGCCGACTGTCCCTCATCACCGACCTGAACTACCGCGACGTCGGTAAAGCCAGCGTCCAAGTAAGGCTTGACCGCCTCCACGACAGCATCAAGATCAGGACCACACGGGATCTGTTGGGCAACGTCTTCCGGCCGGACGAACTTGCTCGCCCCCTCAAATCCCGCCGGCGTTGGGAGATCCGCGTTCACCGCCCAACCACCGCCGAACCAGCGGAATTGATCATGGGCCCGTTTGATGGCTCGCTGCTCGTCGGGGTCCCAGCAGATCGGCAATTGGCCGATCTTGCGTGTCTTCGAGCCCTTTTCGCGGTCCCAAGCCTTGATCAACTCCGGCTCCGGCTCGACAGCTATCAGATGATCAGCCAACGGCGCGAACTGGCCGATCGACTTCTCACCCGACACCGCAATCGCTATCGGGACCCCACCCTCCGGGGCATCCCATAACCGGGCTGAGTCAATTCGAAAGTAATCACCCTCCCAAGTGACCAACTCTCCGGACTGCAACTCCCTGATGATCGTCGCTGCCTCGACGAGCATGTCCTGTCGTTGCGCGACCGGCGGCCAGCCTTCACCGGTGATGTGCTCATTGAGGTTCTCTCCGGAGCCCAAACCGAGGATGAACCTGCCCTCACTCAGCAGCTCAAGGGTCGCCGCCTTCTGGGCGACCACTGCCGGGTGGTAGCGGATGGTTGGGCAGGTGACATACGTCGCCAGCTCGACTCGCGAGGTTGCCTGCGCTACTGCACCCAGCACGCTCCAGGCGTACGGAGCATGTCCCTGCGACATGAGCCACGGCGAATAGTGGTCGCTGCACACCTCAAAGTCGAAGCCGGCTCTTTCAGCCGCGATGGCATAGTCAACCAAGTCCCGCGGTCCGGTCTGCTCGGTCATCAGTGTGTAGCCGAACTGCGTCATCCCGGCCTCCCTTGTTCCAACGGCATCCTTTAGTCGCCAATACCCAGTTGCGACTTCAATCGATCGATCTGTTGCGAGGCCTCTGCCTTGCTGTGAGCAGCTGGCAATTCCTCACCGGCCTGACGGGCAAGGGTGTCGAGATAGCTGCGTTGCGCCGAGGTGATCGGGTCGTCGCCGCTGACCCACTCGCTGGGGTCCTTCTGCAACGCAGGGTCTTGGTCGGTGGCTGCCGAGGCTCCAATGGTGCCCGCTTCTTCGGCCCTTGCCTCATTGGTTTCCGATGCAGATTCGCTCATGGCACAAACCGTAATTGCGTCGTCAGACAACATTGGCGCGTATGTGCGCTGAGCTTGTCGAAGCTCTTCGACAAGCTCAGAATGCAACTGGGTCAGCTCTGATAAAGACCACGCTTTGCGATGTATTGCACGATGCCGTCAGGCACCAGGTACCAGATCGGCTGATGTTCTTGGACTCGCAGCCGGCACGCTGTCGACGAAATGGCCAGCGCCGGCACCTCCATCAAGGTGACTCTGTCCTGCGGCAATTGTGCGATCGCCGGCGACTCAAGATCAACACCCGGACGGGTACAGCCCACGAAGTGAGCAAGATCAAAGATCGAATCCACGTCGCGCCAGGTGAGAATCTGGGCCAGCGCGTCGGCACCAGTGATGAAGTACATATCCACGTCGTCGCCCCGCTCGGCGCGCAAATCGCGCAACGTATCGGCGGTGTAGGTGAGCCCCGGCCGGTCAATGTCGACGCGGCTGACCGTGAACCGTGGGTTGGACGCGGTGGCGATAACCGTCATCAAATAACGGTCCTCCGCTGCTGACACCTGGCGATGGGTCTTCTGCCACGGCTGGCCGGTGGGAACGAAGACCACCTCGTCGAGCTTGAAGCGACCAGCCACTTCGCTCGCGGCAACGAGGTGTCCATGGTGGATTGGATCAAACGTGCCACCCATGACACCGAGTCGATGTCGCTTGTGCGGGTCGGAGCCGCGCTGCCGGGCCAGGCCGGTGGCTCGAGGTGGCAGAGTCACGAGTCCTCCGACGCTCGCGCCCAGCCCCTAGCTGTGTGGGCGGCCCCTGCCGATCGACCAGGTGATCAGCAGCAGGACGGTAAGCAATCCAAACGCGAGGGCTCCGAAGGCCGGGGCAGGGATGGGTAGTTCGCGGGTCACCTCGGTCTGAAGAAGCGTCAGTGCCAGGGTCATACCCGAAGCGTAGCGGCTCAGAGCATCGGGTGGGTGGCTCGGCTCGGGTGTGCCAACTCCCACCGGCGCGCTACTGACGGATCTGACCCGATCCGCTCACCACGTACTTCGTCGAGGTCATCTCCGGGAGGCCCATCGGGCCGCGCGCATGCAGCTTCTGCGTCGAGATTCCGATCTCGGCTCCAAACCCGAACTCGCCTCCATCGACGAACCGGCTGG